>CABQHF010000088.1 GCA_902463905.1 uncultured Faecalibacterium sp.
AAGACTTCAAGGTGATCCGCCTCGGTACCAGCATCCGGGTAAGCAAGCAGAGCTTCGATGATTGGTTTGCTGCGGTCTGAGGGAGGGAACATCTATGGCATCTATTCTCAGGCGCGGAGATTCCTACTCCGTTCGTTTCAAATACAAAGACCATGCTGGCCGGATCTGTGAAGGCTGGGAGAGCTTCAAAACCAAGAAGGAAGCGCAAGACCGCAAGATCTCGGTGGAGAAAGAACTTTTGGACGGTACGTTCCTCATTCCTGACGCAATGACGGTGGAGGAAATGCTGTACAAGTGGCTCCCCATCCAGTCCAGCAAGCACAAGTGGGCACCCAAAACCTACACCCACACGGTAGCCATGATCCAGAATCTTGTCGTGCCTTACCTCGGCAAGAAACAGATTCAGAAGGTTCAGACGTATGACCTTGAACAGTTCTACGCCACTCTGAGCCGGACACCGCGCGGACTGTATAAGCAGGGTGTCAAGCAAACGCTCACCGACAAGCAGAAGCGGCAGTTCCTGACAGGTGCTTCCATCCGGGAAGTCCACGCCATGCTCAAGACTGCTTTTTCCTATGCCGTTGAGTGGGGTCTGCTCCTCAAGTCACCGATTCCGAGAGAAGCCCCGAAATCGACCTCGGAAGAACGTGCCATCTGGGACGAAAAGACCATGCTTGCGGCGTTGCAGACCATGACCGACCCCACGCTCCACCTCGCTGTCCATCTTAGCATGATCCTCTCGCTGCGTGTCGGAGAGATCCTCGGCTTGCAGCCGGGAGATATTGACTTCGATGCAGCGGATGGGCGCGGAACCATCACGGTCGGCAGGAGCTTACAGCGCACCGAAAAGGCCGCACTGGAAAAGACCGACCCGAATCAGATCTACCACATCTTCCCCGACCAGCGTGAGGGCAGCAGCTCCGCACTGGTGCTGAAGAAGCCGAAAACCAAGAAATCCAGCCGCACCCTTTATCTGACGAGACCCTTGAAAGAGGAACTGCTGGCTTGGCTGGAAAAGCTCCGTCAGGACGAGCTTGCCATGGATGGCAGGTATCGCAACTGTGGTCAGCTCTTCCGCCTTCCCAACGGTATGCCTGTTGCCCCGGAAGCCCTTTCTAAATGGTACCGCGCATGGCGTGCGGAGCACCCGGAGTTTGAGAAGATCGTGTTCCACGGTCTGCGCCACTCCAGTGCCACTTACCAGTTGATTGAATCCGGCGGCAACATTAAAGCCGTGCAGGGCAACACCGGTCACGCCACCACCGGCATCCTGATGGACACCTACGCCCACACGCAGGACAAGCCTCGGTTGGAGCTGGCTGAGAAGCTGGAAGCAGACTTCTATTCACAGGACATCGGCTCCCCCAAATCCGGCTCTGCGCCGGTAAAAGAAAATCTGCCGGACAGCATCCAGATCACCCCGGAAGGGATGCTGAAAGTTGTCCGACAGATGAACCCCGAGCAGCGGCGTGAGTTTACCCGCCTGCTGTTCGCCTGAAAAAGTATGGAAAAAACGCTCACGATGCACAGAATGCAGACAATGCAAGGAAAAACACGGCTTTCCCGCCGGTGTGCAAAAAGTGTGCAAAAGTGTGCAGAGCCCCAGAAAATGGAAAATCCCACGAGGAATCTTGCGATTCTTCGTGGGATTTTGGTGCGCTCGAGGGAACTCGAATCCCTGGCCCTCTGATTAAAAGTCAGATGCTCTACCGGCTGAGCTACGAGCGCATATTCTCACAGCAACACAATACTGCCGAATAATATTACCATAAACGCCGCCAAAAAGCAAGTACCACACCGAAAAATCTTGCGCTGCACCCAGGAATGCTCTTGCAAGCCAGCCGGGCAGTCTTGCCCCAAACAAATGGAGACATAAATTTCTCTTTACAAAACCGGGCAGAATCGTTACAATCAAAGCAAATCAAACCGGGCCTTTCTCCGGGCACCGCCCCGGCCACGATACTGTCCCCTTTGCAGGAGGTGCTTTTTATGAAAAAGATCACGCGCCGTTCCGTTCTCCGGCTGTCCGGTCTGGCGGCCGCATCGCTGGCTCTGACCAGCTGCCGGACTGCCGGCTCCGCCGCATTGGGCGGCTGCTTTTCCGACTGGCTGAAGCAGAAGTTCCCTGCCAGTTCCTCTGCGGCCTCCTCGGAGGCTGCCGCGTCCAGCGAGGCCGCTGCTTCTTCGGCAGCAGCAGCCGAGGAAACCGCCGCATCCAGCTGGCTGCCCACCTATGATGCCGACCCGCTGACCGGCGAAGCCAATCACAGCAGCGGCCGGATCGTGGGCGTCATGGTGAACAACATCAGCTATTCCGAGCGGCAGAACGCCCGGCCTCAGCGCGGCCTTTCCTCCGCCGACCTGCTCATCGAGAGCAAGGTGGAGGGCGGCATCACCCGCTTCTGCGCCGTGTACCGCGATGCCGACTCCATCCCGGAGGTCGGCCCCATGCGCTCCGGCCGCGACCAGTTTCTGCAGCTGCTGATGCCCTGGCAGGCACTGTACTACCACGACGGCGAAAGCGCGCCCTGCACCAAATTCATCAGCGTATACAACTACTCCGACCTGAACATCGGCGGCAAGAGCTACTTCAACACCCCCACCCATCCCCATGTGGCTCACCGGGACAGCCGCGGCCGCAATGTTGCCTATGAGCACACCGAGTTCACCTCCGGCAAGGAGATCAAACAGGCCGCCGCCAACGCCGGCATCGGCCTGACCCACGGCTACGACACCACCTTCTTCCGCTTTGCGGACTACCGCACTGGCGCCGAGAATTCCATGCGCGGCACTGCTTCCGGCCGGACGGTGCGCATCGTGCATTCCGACAACTACAAGACCAGCTTTACCTACAACCTGCTGAGCCGCACCTATAAAATGCAGATGTACAGCCACGCCGCCGGTGGATTCGAGAACGCCGTGGACGAGCTGAACGGCAAGCAGCTGAGTTTTGACAACTTGCTCATCTGTTTTGCGCCCATCGCCGCCTATCCCGGCGACTCCGGCGACGTGCAGCAGGTGAACTACATCTCCGGCGGCGAAGCCTACTTCTTCAGCCGGGGCGGGGTACAGGTGGGCCGCTGGGAGAAAGCCTCCCCGGAACACCCGCTGAAGGTCTACGGCGACGACGGCTCCGAGATGCTCTTCAACCGCGGCAAGACCTACCTTGCCATCGTGGACGACGATGAGTGGTCCAATTTCAGCTATCAGTAAACGAGGAAACGCCATGAAACGCATCTGGATCCAGCGCATCGGTGCGGCAGTGCTGTGCGCTGTGCTGCTGGCCGGCTGTCTGCCGAGCACCCCTGCCGCCGACAGCACCGCATCGGCAGACCCCCTGACCGGGCAGGAACAGCAGTACCCCGGCCAGCGTCCGGCAGCAGTGGTCATCGACAACGCCCCCGGCACCGCCACCCAGTGGGGCATCGGCAGCGCCTCCGTGGTGCTGGAGGCCGTGACCCGGACGGACACCGACCCCAGCTTGTGCCTGGTCTATCCTTCCATCGAAGCCATGCCTACGGTGGGGCCGGTCACTCTGGGGCAGGATCTGTTCTGGCGGCTGCTCAGCGGCCAGCAGGTGCTGCCCGTCCAGCGCGGCTGCGACCGCTACACCCGCAATTATCTGGACTACGAGGGCCTGCGGGCCGTGGATGCGCTGGAGGTGGGCCGCAACGCCTTCACCAGCGGCAACGGCAGCTGGGTCAGCCCCATGTGGTGCACCAGCGGGCAGGCCGTGGAAAGCGTGCTGGGCAGCCTGAACCTCACCTCCGCCCTGTCGGAGGCTTCTTCCTCCTCGGCTGCGGCGGAGGAAGGGGAGACGCCCACGGTGCCCGCCCTGCTGCCCCAGCGGATCGGCGACCACCTGCCGGACGCCGACGCAGCCGAGGCCGTGCAGGCATCGGTACAGTTCCCCTCCGGCAGCGTCACCCGCTTTGCCTACGATGCCGACACCGGCACCTATGGGATGCAGCACAGCGACGGCACCCCCCAGCTGGACGCCAACACCGGCACCCAGGCAGCCTTTGACAATCTGCTGGTGCTGTACAGTGCCTCCGCCCTGCGGGACGATGGCAGCACCCTGGATTACGACCTGACCATGGGCGGCGGCCTGTGGCTCAACGACGGCCACCTGTGGCACATCACCTGGACCCAGGGCACCGACACCACCTTTGCCTTCTATGATTCGGACGGCCGCATGCTGACGCTCCAGAGCGGCCGCAGCTATATCGCGTGGCTCTCCAGCCTCACCGGCGAGGAGGTCACCGTACAGGACGCCGCCGGGACAGACCTTCTGACCCCCTGACAGACGAAAAAAGCTCCCTGCGCAGATGCACAGGGAGCTTTCTTGTTCGGTTTACAGATCCACCACGCTGTCCACTTCGGCAGGGGTGGCGGGCACCATGCCCAGTTCTGCCTTGTCCGTGTCCCGCTGCACCGTAAAGGTTACACTGCGGCCGGCGGCAAAGTCCGGGGCATAGGTGAGCTCCATCGTCTGCCAGTTCTCCGGCACGGCGCAGAAGCAGTGCAGCAGGGCACCGCGCCCAGCTGCCAGATTCAGGGTGAAGATGGAGGCATCCGCTGCGTTCTCGCCGTACAGCGGGGCGGCAAAGCTGCCGCAGCGCACCGGGCGGCCGTTGCAGGCGGCGGTGACGCCGGTGCCCATGCTGTACAGATCCTCCCGGGTGGACACCCGGCGGCTCTGCAGATAGCTTTCGCCCACCGGCAGCGCATAGCCGGACAGGTTTTCCACAGAGAGGTACACCAGCACACCGCCCAGACCCGGAGCCGGGGCATAGCCCAGCAGCTCCACAGCCGCCTTGCCGTCCAGCAGGGCAGGTTCGCCCGCAGCGCGCAGCTCGGCCGCTGCTGCGGATACGCCGGTGAGCAGGGCAGCCGCAAGGCTGACCGCACCAGAGCCGGCACATTTCAGGAATGACCGGCGGGAGATGGCTTGTGACATGGAACTTCCTCCTTGGCGAAACGAAAAAGTGGTTCCTTTATACAATAAAGGATTGTGACCGTTCTGTCAAGCGGTTGCCCCGGATTGTAACCGATTCTTTCCCTTATTCGTAGGCCTCGTTCTCTTCGGCCTCGGCCTGGCCGCGCAGGGTGTCGGCATAGCCGAAGGGCACGATGTCGATGGCCTCCACCAGCTTGTCCCGCATCCACAGCTGCACGTCAGTCTGCACGGTGTAGCCGCAGCCGGGGTCTGCCATCCACTGCTCGGGGCGGCGGCTGGGCAGAGCACGCTGGCTGAGCATGCTCATGATCACGCCGCCGTGGGTCACACAGGCGGCCTCGGTCACGTCCATGCGGATCATATACTCAAACAGCTTGAGCAGGCTTTCGGCACAGCGGGCGTGGAACTGCTCGGTAGGCTCGGCACCTTCCGGCACAAAGCCGGAACCCGGCGTGATCCACTTTTTGAAGTCCTCGTCGTGCACCAGTTCCTTCACGGGCTTGTTCTCAAACTTGCCAAAACCGGCCTCCCGCAGATCGTGCACCGTAAAGGTGTGGGTCGCATTGGGGAACAGGATGTTGGCCGTTTCCACCGCACGCAGCATGGGAGAAGAGAACACGGTATCCACCTGCGGGTACTCGAAGCGTTCCTTCAGTTCGGCCAGCTGGGCACGGCCCTCATCGCACAGCGGGATATCCGTGCCGCTGCCGATGTACAGGCCCTGCAGGTTGCCGGCGGTCACGCCATGGCGGATGAGATGGAGTTTAAAGGTTTTCATGCAAAACACCTCGTATCGTTTGCAAAGGTCCAAGCCCCCGGAGCCGGTGCACTGTGCACAGAAGATCAGTCAGCGTAGTGGTTGATCTCGACGGTGGCGGGGAACACGTTCATGTCGATGCGGCAGTTGCTGCGCACGGTCACGCTGGTCAGGGCAGTGCAGTCCTTGAAAGCGCCGGTCTTGATGTAGCCCACGCTCTCAGGGATGGTGATGTCGGACAGAGCGGTGCAGCCGTTGAAGGCAGCGGTCTCAATGTACTCCACGCCATCGGCCAGGGTCACGGTGGTCAGGTTGGTGCAGCCCTTGAAGGAGCTGCCGCCCACGGTGGTCACACCGGCTTCCACCACAACAGCGGTGATCTCGTCGGCCCGGTCAGCCCAGGGAGCGGGGGAGTTGCTGCTGTAGTCGGTCATGCGGCCGTTGCCGCTGATGGTCAGGGTGCCGTCGGCCAGGGTCCAGGTCACGTTCTCGCCGCAGGAGCTGTCGCCGGCGGCGGCAGCAGAAGCAGCGGTGGAAGCGGTGCTGGAAGCAGCAGAAGATGCGCTGCTGCCGCAGCCGGTCAGGGCGATGCAGCTCACAGCAAGAACAGCGGCAGCGGCCAGGCTGCACAGACGGGTCATGGTATTGCGTTTCATTTGGGATAGTCCTCTTTCCTTATTCCTATTTTTTAGCCTCCCCGCCCGTCGCGAAGCTGTGCGCCGGGCAAGGACAGGTGCCAAGACAGCATTATAGCACAACCCAGGGAAAGATGGAAGTTCCAATTTGGAGTTTTTTCGCATTTTGTGCCGGAGCTGCGCGCATCCCGGCCGGGAGGGAGCCATTTTCTGGCAGAAAAGCGGTTTTCCTGCCCGGAATGTTCCCCTCCGGCATTTTTTTCGGGCACCGGCGGCCACAAAATGTATGCTGTTATACATGTAGTTTAGCATAGATGTAGTATACAGGGCAAGACCTTTGACAAAAGTGACGAAATTCGACGATAAATATCGTCACTTTTCTTGCTTTACATTTCGTTTTCCGTTGTGTATAATCAACCTGCTGTAAACCAAAAATCAAGGATGTTCCCCGATATGGGGCCACTGAGGAGTCAGACATCATGGAATTCAATCGTATCATCAAGCTGCTGCGCAAGGAGCGCGGCATCACCCAGAAGCAGGCGGCTGAGGATCTGGGTGTTTCGCAGGCCCTGCTGTCCCACTACGAAAAAGGCATCCGCGAATGCGGGCTGGACTTCGTGGTGCGCGTGGCCGATTATTATAATGTTTCCTGCGATTATCTGCTGGGCCGCAGTGCCGAGCGCAACGGCATGATGCTCTCGGCCGAGGATCTGCCCAACCCCGAAAAGATGAAGGACAGCATCTACCACGGCAGCGTGCTGCCCACCATGAACAAGAAGCTGATCTCCAACAGCCTGAACGTGCTGTATGCCAAGATCGGCCAGTGCCACAGCAAGGCTCTGACCACCGAGGTGAGCTCCTACTTGATGATGGCGGTGGCCAAGATGTTCCGCCTGTTGTACTCGGCCGAGCCGCACAACGCCGCCAGCATGTTCAGCATTGAGCCGCACCGCTGGCGCGGCTATTCCGACGCGGTGATGCGGATGTCCGAGGCCAATGTGGAAGCCCTGCTGGCCGGTGAGGACGTGAACGGCGGCGAGGGCGTGAAGGATCCCGCCTGCCTCGCCATGACCACTGAGAGCCTGACCCGGGAGTTCCCGCTATACACCCCCAGCCTGTTGAATCTGGTCAAGACCAGCGAGACCCATGTCAAGGGCCTGACGCCGGAGAACTGAAATCCCGTCGTACCGGGGTGATATTCCTGTGAATTGTTCCCCCAAACCCTTGCAACCATGCACAAAAAACGGTATAAAGAGAGTAGAAGATTCTGGAAAAGAGCAAGATTTCCACAGATCAAACAGGAGGACAACCTTATGTCGAATAAAATTTCCCGCCGTGCATTCCTGAAGTGTGCAGGGGTTTCTGCCGCTGCCGTCGGCTCTGCCAGCCTGCTGAGCGGCTGCAAGATCAACGGCAACACCACCGTGGTCAACGATGTGAAGGTGGGCGACACCGTCAAGAACTGGAACGGTCTGGGCGTACAGCTGACCAGCGTCTTCCACCTGACCCAGGACCCCGCACAGGCCGGTTATGAGTATCTGGGTGTGCGTGTGACCGTGCTGAACCGCAGCAAGACCGACTCCTACACCATCGGTGCACAGGGCATCGACGCCATCAACGCCGCTTACCCCGTGCCTCCGCTGAGCAACGTGGACGCCAACTTCCAGGCCATGGCCGCCGCCACCACCGACTTCGTGGCCAGCTGCGACGGTCAGGGTGCTGCCGTGAGCGCCAACGTCTCCGTGTACAACTCCAACTCCCAGAGTTTTTCCGACAGCGAGACCCTGCCCCCGCAGGCTTCCGGCTACATCGTGCTGATGCTTCTGGTGCCCACCGGCTGGAAGGAGCTGCAGGTGACCTATATGCCCACCTTCGCCCCGGAAAAGACCCTGACCTTCACCATGAAGGCCGCCGACGTGATCCGCGGCTAAAGCCGGAATGCCGCCTGCAGGTGCATTGAATTTCGTCTATTTTGTACGGGACGCCCACAGAATGTTCACAATTATTTTGTAAAAAGCATTGACTTTTGCGGATTTTT
>CABQHF010000089.1 GCA_902463905.1 uncultured Faecalibacterium sp.
TTCGTCAAACTACCCAAATTTCGGTTCTTATTTTCTCTTGCATTCCCGCGCAAATGCTTGCATTCCGGCGACGGGCGCACTATAATGGTTACATGGATACAACGATGTGTCAAAAGGATCAACGGTGAGCTTATATAATATCAGGAGGAACGTTATGGAACATTTCAACCCCATCCTTGGCAGCGAGACCACCGGCCAGAAATTCATCACCTGTGGAGAGATCATGCTGCGCCTGACCCCGCCGAACTACGAGAAGATCCGCATGGCTTCCGCCTTCGAGGCCAGCTATGGCGGCAGTGAGGCTAACATCGCGCTGGCGCTGGCAAACCTGGGCGTGGACAGCACCTTCTTCAGTGTAGTGCCCAACAACAGCCTGGGCAAGAGTGCCGTGCGCTGGCTGCGCTCCAACGACGTACATTGCACTCCCATGATCCTCACCCAGCCCGACGAGACCCCCTCGAACCGTCTGGGTACCTACTATCTGGAGACCGGCTACGGCATCCGCCCCTCCAAGGTCATCTATGACCGCAAGCACAGTGTCATCACCGAGTATGATTTTTCTCAGGTGGACCTGGACGCCCTGCTGGAGGGCTTTGATTGGCTGCACCTCAGCGGCATCACCCCGGCTCTGGCCCCCAACTGCCGCAGCCTGATCCTGGATATGCTCAAGGTAGCCAAGAAGAAGGGCCTGACCGTGAGCTTTGACGGCAACTTCCGCTCCACCCTGTGGACCTGGGAAGAGGCCCGCGACTTTTGCACCGAGTGCCTGCCCTATGTGGACGTGCTGCTGGGCATCGAGCCCTACCATCTGTGGAAGGACGACAACGACCACAGCAAGGGCGACTGGAAGGACGGCGTGCCCCTGCAGCCCAGCTATGAGCAGCAGGACGAAATCTTCCAGCATTTCATTGCCCGTTACCCCAACCTGAAGTGCATCGCCCGCCATGTGCGCTACGCCCACAGCGGCAGCGAGAACAGCCTGAAAGCCTTTATGTGGTATGATGGCCACACCTTCGAGAGCAAGCTGTTCACCTTCAACATCCTGGACCGCGTGGGCGGCGGCGACGCCTTTGCCAGCGGCCTGATCTACGCCATGCTGCACAACTATAAGGCCATGGATATGATCAACTTTGCGGTGGCAAGCAGCGCCATCAAGCACACCATCCACGGTGACGCCAACATCACCGACGATGTGAGCAGCATCCGCAACCTGATGAACATGAACTACGACATCAAGCGGTAAGTCGCATACAGCAAAAGGCTCTCTGCCATTGGCAGGGAGCCTTTTGCTATTACGTTCCGCGCACAGAAAAAGGGCGTTCCGCACGCAGGCAGCCGGAACGCCCTTTTTTCTTAGTTAGACAGGATCATGCGGTCATTGGCGAACTCGCCGCCGCTGGCGATCTGGAACTTGGCCAGCAGGTCGCTGACATGCAGGTTCTTCTTTTCCTCGCCGGATACATCATAGATGATATGGCCCTCATACATCATGATCAGGCGGTTGCCATACTTGATGGCATCCTTCATGTTGTGGGTGATCATCATGGTGGTCAGGTGGTTTTCCTCCACGATCCTGGCGGAGAGGGTCAGCACCTTGAGGGCAGTCTTGGGGTCCAGAGCTGCGGTGTGCTCGTCCAGCAGCAGGAGCTTGGGCTTGTTCATGGTGGCCATCAGCAGGGTCAGTGCCTGGCGCTGGCCGCCGGAAAGCAGGCCCACGCGGGCGGTCAGGCGATCCTCAAGGCCCAGATCCAGGGTCTTGAGCAGTTCACGGTACTGTTCCCGCTCGGCCTTGGTGATGCCGATGCGCAGGGTGCGGCGCTTGCCGCGGCGGGCAGCCAAAGCCAGATTCTCTTCGATCTGCATGGTGGCGGCGGTGCCGGTCATGGGATCCTGGAACACGCGGCCGATGTAGGCAGCACGCTGATACTCGCTCAGGCGGGTGACGTCCACGCCGTCGATGAGGATCTTGCCTTCATCCACCGGCCACACACCGGCCACGGCGTTCAGCATCGTGGATTTGCCCGCGCCGTTGCCGCCGATAACGGTGACGAAGTCGCCCTCGTTCAGCTTCAGGTTCAGGCCGTTCAGGGCCATTTTCTGGTTCACGGTGCCTGCGTTGAAGGTTTTGGAAACATTCTGGATCTCAAGCATTTTTTGCATCCTCCTTCTGTGCCTTCTTGACCGGCTTTGCGAAGTACTTGCTCTTCCAGTACGGCACGGCCAGGAACACGGCCACCACAGAGGCGCTGAGCAGCTTGAGCAGGTTTGCGTCAAAGCCGAGGGTCAGCACCAGCTGGATGACGATATAGTAGATGATGGCACCGATGGAAACGGACACCAGCTTGAGGGCAAAGTTGTGGAAGATGCGGCCGAACACAGCCTCGCCGATGATGACAGCGGCCAGGCCGATGACGATGGCACCGCGGCCCATGCCCACATCCGCAAAGCCCTGATACTGGCTCAGCAGTGCGCCGGACAGGGCCACCAGGGCATTGGACACAGCCAGACCCAGCACGATGTTGAAGTTGGTGTTGATGCCCTGAGCGCGGGACATGGCGGGGTTGGAGCCGGTGGCGCGGATGGAGCAGCCCAGCTCAGTGCCGAAGAACCAGTACAGGATGGCAATGACCACCGCCGTGACCAGAATGATCATAATGATGGGGTTGTGCAGGGCAAATTCCTTGACCCAGCGCAGGGAGATGAGCAGGCCGTACTTGTCCACGTTGATGGACTGGTTGGCCTTGCCCATGATCTTCAGGTTGATGGAGTACAGAGCCAGCTGAGTCAGGATGCCGGCCAGAATGGCGGGGATGCCCATAAAGGTGTGCAGCAGGCCGGTGACAAGGCCGGTGGCCAGACCGGCCAGCACCGCCACCAGCAGTGCCAGCCAGACATTCATGCCGGAGAGCAGGCACATGACGCACACGGCACCGCCGGTGCCGAAGGAGCCGTCCACGGTCAGGTCGGCCACATCGAGGATGCGGTAGGTCAGGTATACGCCAATGGCCATGATGCCCCAGATCAGGCCCTGTGCACAGGCACCCGGCAGAGCACCCGGCAGGTTGGCAAGTCTTGCAATGATCTCCAAAACAATTTCCTCCTAAACGTTACACTTTTTTATCTCCCGTTTTGATACGGGAAAGCGGAGAAGAGTAAAAATATGCTCTCCTCCGCTATTTTCGTTTTGGTTCCCGCTGTTGTCAGACCTCGATCTCCTCGTAGCCTTCCGGCACGGTCAGGCCCAGATCATCGCAGATGGCCTTGTTGTACTTCTTGGTCACGTCGGTGTACTCGATGGGCATGGTGGAGATATCGCTCTCGCCGTTCAGGATCTTGACGGCCATCTCACCGGTGGTGTAGCCCAGATCATAGTAGCTGATGGACAGGGTGGCCACGCCGCAGCCGGAGCAGATGCCCTCCTCACCGGCGAACACGGGCTTCTTCGCCGGGCGGCAGATGCCGTCCACGATGCCGGTGTTGGCCGCCACGGTGTTGTCAGTGGGCACATACAGGGCATCGTTCTCATCGGCCGCTTTCTGGCACACAGAGGACAGATCGTTGGAATCGGAGAATGCGTACTGGGTAGCGGTCACACCCTTGGCCTCCAGATACTTCTGGACCTCATCCACCTGATACTGGCTGTTGGCCTCGGCGGAGCAGTACAGCAGGCCCACCTTCTTGGCGTCGGGCATCCACTCCACGATCATGTCAGCCTGCTGATCCAGCGGAGCCAGGTCAGAGGTGCCGGAGATGTTGCCGCCCACGGTGCCGGAGAAATCGCTCAGGCCCAGAGCCACGCCGTACTCGGTGACAGAGGTGCCCAGCACCGGGATGGTGTTGGTGGCAGCCTGTGCAGCCTGCAGGGCGGGGGTAGCGTTGGCCATGATCAGATCCACGCCGGAAGAGACGAAGCCGTTGGCAATGGTAGCGCAGGTTGCGGAATCGCCCTGTGCATTCTGGAAATCAAAGGTGACGTTTTCGCCATAGGCTGCGGTCAGGGCATCCTCAAAGCCCTGGGTAGCAGCGTCCAGAGCGGCATGCTGCACCAGCTGGCAGATGCCAATGGTGAACTTCTGGCCATCAGCAGCGGCAGAAGCGGAAGCTGCGGTGGAAGAAGCCACAGAAGAAGCAGCTGCGGAGGAAGCCGAAGAGCCGCCGCAGGCGGACAGGGCAGCTGCGGCACCACAGGCAGCAGCAACGGTCAGGAACGAACGACGAGTGATTTTACGCATAATGATCTATCTCCTCTATCTTTCAGCCCACGCAGCCAACAGGACGCTGCACACCGGGCCGATCTTGCAAGCGGAACAATAACTATTCGCTTTACACTCGTGAAGTATAGCACACATTTCCCGGTAAAACAACTCACTTTTGCCCAAAAACGGCCCTTATTATCTATTATTTCAAATATATCTATCAATTATTTTGATTTATCATACTGCTTCTGCTGGTAGGCCGTCAGTTTTGCCCACGCGGCCTCCAGCTCCTGCAGGTTGGCTTCCAGCTGGGGCAGCCAGGGCTGCGCGTAGTCGTAGTGGTAATACAGCGCCTGCCACAGCTTTGCCTGTGCCCGCCGCAGCAGCACCGGGCTGAGCACCGCTTCCAGCTGCTCCACCCTGTCCTCCAGCGCCATGCAGGTCATTGCCCAGCGCACATCGGAGGCCTCCCGGGCAGGCACCTCGTACCGGGCCAGATAGTCCTGCACCCGGGCCTCGATCACCTGCCCGCCGCAGCCGGTGGGCTGCAAAAAGTAGCTCACCTGCCCCTCCCGGCTGATCTCCTGTGCCAGCGGGTAGAGCGCACACACCAGCGGCTCGGCATCGTGGATGGCACAGTGGTTTTCTGTCAGGAAGGGGCAGTTGTTGCGGTTCTCCTTGACCGGGGCCAGCCGCAGCACCGGCAGATGGCTCACCTGCCCGATGCTGGCCCGGCAGTAGCCCCGCGCTACGATCTGCGGCGGCAGGCGCAGGCGGGCCGCAATGCGCCACAGGTCAAAGCCGGACAGCACGATGTCCTCCCTGCCCCGGCAGCAGTTGCCGCAGCCCGCACAGGCAAAGCGGAACTGCGCATCCCGCGCCAGAAGCGGCATGGCCTCGGTGCGGGTAAAATCCACCTGCCCGCACAGGTCGATGTGGTCATCACGCATGGTCTTTTCCTCCATCATTTTGGGAATGCTCCTATTGTACCGCAGAGCCGGGCCGGGCGCAACCGGTTCATTTTGTTTTGCCAGCCAGCCGGTTGTACACCTCCACAGCATCTGTAATGTTAGTCTGCTCTGTTGCGTGATCTCCGGGTGCCCCAAGGGTGACGAGGATGTACTCTTTTCCGTTTACCTGTGCAAGGCTGGCAAGGCACAGGCCTGCCGCCTGGGTATAGCCCGTTTTGCCGCCAAGAATTTTTCCGTTTTCCAGCTCGGTGCCTTTCAGCTTGCCCAGCAGGGTGCTTGTCATGTGCAGCCCCTGCGGGTGCTGTGCCGTGGCGCTGCTGGTGTATTCCGCTGTCGTGAACACTGTACGGAAGGTGTCGTTGTTCAATGCCGCCTGCAGCAGCGTGGCCAGATCTGCTGCGCTGGAATAGTGTTCCGGGTCGGTCAGGCCGGTGCAGTTGGCAAAATGGGTGTGCTCCATGCCCAGTTCTCCGGCTTTCTGGTTCATCAAAGCCACAAAGGCCTCCTCGCTGCCGCTGACCAACCGGGCCAGTGTTTCGCAGCACTCGGCACCGGAGGGCAGCACGGCCCCGTACAGCAGGTCCCGCACCGTGACTTCCTCGCCGGGCTTGAACCCGGCCATGGAGGCATCTGCCGCGTACAGGGCGGGAAAGATGTCCTCCGGCAGGGTCACCGGTGTGTCCAGATCCTGCAGCGCTTCCGTTGCCAGCAGCACGGTCATCATCTTGGTCAGGGACGCCGGAGCTGCTCCCTCACTGTCCCGCTTCCGGGCCACGACCCTGCCGGTCTGGGCGTCCATCAGCAGGGCGTGCCTGCTGGCAGTGCCCAGCAGGACATTCTCCTGCCGGAACAGCACCAGAAGCAGCGCAGCGGCAGCCAGTACCAAAAGCAGTACCCGATAACGCCGCTGGCTCCTGCCGCGGCGGCTTGATCTCGTTTTCATCTTGTTTCGCATCCTTTTTTGCATAATAAAAAGCGCTTTCATCTCATAGAACGAGACAAAAGCGCCCTTTGCTGCAAAAAAGGATTTATTTCAGGCCGTCACTGAACACATTGCCTACACGCTCTCCCAGAACATGGCAGGTGTCGTACAGGCCGCCCCGGGCTGCGTTCATGGCATCCGGTTTGCTGTTCTCGTCGTAGGTGCCGATGATCAGCACCGGCAGCGGGTAAAACCACGGATTGGGTTGGACTTCTTTGCGTATGGCAGAGCACTCCTTTTTCTCAATTCCCAGTGTGTTGGTGGGGATTCTTTTATCTTACCATCTTCCTGCGCAGAATCAATCCCCTGGAAGCAGCTGAGCCTTCTGCTGCTTTTTGAGCCACGCATAGGCGATCACGCACACAATGCTGGAAAACAGCGAGCCGCCCGCCGAAGCAAGGCCCATGGGCAGCAGCGTCTGCGGGAAGAACCGGGACGCCAGCCAGGCCCCCGGCACACGCACCAGCAGAATAGACAGGCTGTTGTGCAAAAAGGACAGCCCCGACTTGCCGTAGGCGCAGAAGTAGCCGCTGAAACAGAACTGGATGCCCGCAAACAGACAGTCAAAGATATAGCCCCGGATGTAGGAAGCGCCTGCCAGCACCACCGCTTCGTCCGATGTAAAGGGCCGCACCACGGTCGGTGCAATGAACTGCATCAGCACCGCCATCACACCGCCAAAGGCCACGCCGATGGTGATGGCATACCGCAGGGTGCTGTCCACCCGGTCGTGCTTGCCCGCGCCGATATTCTGCGCACCCAATGCCGACACGGTGGAGAGCATGGAACTGGGCACCAGGAACAGGAAACTGATAATCTTTTCCACGATGCCCACAGCGGCAGCATCGGTCAGGCCGCGCTGGTTGGCAATGATGGTGATGATCATGAAGGACACCTGGATGAAGCCGTCCTGCAGCATCACCGGCACACCAATGGCTAAAATCTCCCCCAGCGTCTCCCGCTGCAGCCGGAAGTCGCGGCCGGACAGCTGAATGCCTGTATTCTTGCGGCACAGGATCACCCACAGCGACAGCACCACGCTGATCAGCTGCGAGAAGGTGGTGCCCAGCGCTGCACCGGCAGGGCCCATCTGCAGCGCTCCCATGAACAGGTAATCCAGCGCAATGTTACTGATACAGGCGGCCGCAATGAAATACATAGGACTTTTGGAGTCTCCCAGCCCCCGGAAGATAGAAGCCAGAATATTGTATGCCGTGATGCACGGGATGCCGATAAAGCAGAGGATCAAATAAGTGCGGGTGCCTGCAACCGCCTCTTCCGGCACAGATACCAGCCGCACGATGGGGTCCACGACCCCCACCAGCACCGCCGCCAGCACCACAGAACCCAGAAGAAACAGTGTGACCGTGTTCCCGATCAAGCGCGACGCCATGGCGCGGTCGTTTGCGCCAATGGCCCGCCCGATGGTGACCGTAGTGCCCATGGCAAGGCCCACGATCATCACCGTGATCATGTGCATCACCTGGCTGCCGATGGACACCGCCGTGGTGCTGGCCACGCCGCTGAACTGCCCGATGATGAACAGATCTGCCATGCCATAAAGCGTCTGCAGAAAATACGAAAGCAGATACGGCAGTGAGAAATACAGGATACTTTTCAGCACGCTGCCGCTGGTGAGGTTCTTTTCCATATGTTATCCTTGCCCGCCCGTCCCTCTTCCCTGATGCTGTAGAGGCTTTCCCGGCGAGCGCTCCTTTCCCTTACAGATAGTAAACCCCACAATGGCTTCTGCGTCAATACTTTATTTTCATAAAGTGCATTTCAGCCTTTCCGGACGCAACAAAAAAGCCCTGAGATTTCTCTCAGAGCTTCCTGTTCAAGTCGGCGACTACCTATTTTCACAAGCCGTTTCCAGCTAACTATCTTCGGCACAAGTGAGCTTAACTTCTGTGTTCGGAATGGGAACAGGTGGGACCTCACCGTCATCGACACCGACCGATCTGACTGAATCAGTATAGCACGTTTCTGTGCTGCTGTCCAGTATTTGTAGAAGGACGTGCCTTCAAAACTGAATAATCACTGCTACTTCATTTTTTCGTTGACTTAAAAAGTCTCAAGCGAATTGTGGTCAAGCCCTCGATCT
>CABQHF010000090.1 GCA_902463905.1 uncultured Faecalibacterium sp.
TAAAAATAAGAGAGAGCAAATCGGAAATAGAAAGCGCCACAAAAAAATAACCAAGATAAGTGGGGAGAAACTCGCCATCAGCAAGGTGAATATCATGAAGTTTTCCGGGAGAATCCGTTCCCAAGAAAGACGATATCTGTAATGAGAACCACGATAGCAAGATGGGAATCGCTAAGCAAACAGTAGTAGCTAGAACACGATGACAAAAGCATAGATCATCGTCATTTATTATATAAATGACAACTAACCAAAAGGTTGAAACAAATGCAAGGAGTGCACGATAAGGAAAATTCATGAAATCCCTCCATTTTTCCAAGCAAATGATATGTTAGATCATCTTAAAATATTTCAGCGCATCCCTTATTGCCACTTCCTTCTCCGGTGGACACTGAGGCTGCTTCACATTTTCGGATTTAGCCTTGTGATGGTTCTCTCGTACCTCCAGACCACACTTTTGCTTGACCTGCGAGATATACAGGGAAGATACTTTCAGCCCAGTCTTTTCCAACACGTGGGCTTTGATTTCAGGATAGGTCGCACCCTTCTGCAATCCTGAAGTGTCCATGCCCTCCAAGGAAAACTCTACACGGACTTTTTTGGAGTCGATCTCACCCTTGGAAAGTGCGATGACACATTCGACGTGCTTCGTCCTCGGGAACAGATCCACGGGCTGCACCTTCTCGGCGTGATAGCCGTTCTGCTCCAGCCAGGCGGCATCGCGGGCGGCGGTGGAGGGATTGCAGCTGACGTACACCACCCGGCGGGGGGCCATGCGCACCACGGCGGAAAGGGTGGCCTCGTCGCAGCCCTTGCGGGGCGGATCCAGCATCACTACGTCCGGGTGCAGGCCCTCAGCGGCCAGCTGGGTGGCAGCGTGCCCGGCGTCGGCGCAGAAAAAGCGACTCTTTGCGGCAACGGCATCTCCCATGCGGGCGGCATTGGCCTTGGCGCTCTCGATGGCTTCGGGTACGATCTCCACGCCCACAAGCTCCCGGCAGTGCTCCACCATGGAAAGGCCGATGGTGCCCATGCCGCAATAGAGATCCAGCAGCAGGTCATCCGGGGTCAGCTGGGCATATTGTGCAGCGATGCTGTACAGCCGCTCAGCGGCCAGCGTGTTGACCTGATAGAAAGACAGCGGCCCCAGCTGCACCGGCACGCCGCAGAGGGTGTCTTCGATATAGCCCGGCCCGTACAGGGTGTGGGTCTCGGTGCCCAGGATCACATTGGTGTTCTTGCTGTTGACGTTGAGCAGGATGGTGGTGATATCTGCAAACTGTTCCCGCAGCCGGGCGCAAAGCTCCTCTGCGTGGGGCATGGCAGCCTTGGTGCACACCAGACACACCATGATCTGCCCGCTGTGGGCACCACGGCGCAGGAAGATATGCCGCACAAGACCCCGGCCGGTCTCCTCGTTGTAGGGCCGGATGTCCTTTTCCGCGAAGAACGCGCACAGTGCGTTGCCGATGTCGTTGAGCACGCCGGGCTGCAGTTTGCAGTCCGGGCAGGGCACGATGCGGTGGGTGCGTCCGGCATAGAAGCCGATGCAGGGCTTGCCATTCTTGTCCAGCCCTACAGGGAACTGCACCTTATTGCGGTAGCGATCCACCTCCGGGGAAGGGCAGATGTCCAGTACCGGCACATCCAGCCCGCCGATGCGGCGGAAAGCGTCGGTCACGTTCTCCTGCTTGGCGCGCAGCTCGGCGGCATAATCCAGGTGCCGCAGGCTGCAGCCACCGCAGGGGCCTGCAACGGCACAGTCCAGCGGGATGCGATCCGGCGAGGGGGTGCGCAGTGTATCCAGAATGCCAAAGGCGTAGCGCTTGCAGTCCTTCACGATGCGTACATCGGCCTTATCGCCGGAGGCGGTGCCCGGCACAAAGATAGTCTCGCCATCCGGGCTGTGGGCCACGCCGCTGCCGTCGCTGGAAAGCCGTTCGATGCGCAAAGTCAGGATCTGGTTCTTCTGTAAGGGCATGGGTCATAGTCTCCTTTGGTATTGGGAATGTGCCGGGTCACGGCTGCGGGTCAGCGGGTGCAGTATCTGCCTGGGAGGCAAAATATTTGCTTGGCGGCACACCCTTGGCGCGCTTGAATACCCGCGAGAAATAGAACTGGTCGAAGAAACCCACCGACACGGCCACCTCCGCGATGGAAAGGCTGCCAGCCCGCAGCAGCTTGCAGGCCTCGTTGATGCGGTACTCGGTGAGGTAGTCGATGGGGCTTTTGCCCACATTGAGCATGAACACCCGGTACAGGTGGCTGCGGGAAACGCCCACGCTCTTGGCTACGTCGTCGATGGAGATGTCGTGGGAGTAGTTGAACTGGATGTATTTGATGGCGTTGAGCACATACTGGCTGGAGGACGAGGTGGTGTGAGGCTTGCCGGCAATGGTCTCCTTCATCAGAGCAGCAATGAACAGGTAGAGGTAGCCCACCATGGCAGCCTCATCCTGCGGCTGCAGCCCGCGGGAGGAGTAGATGTTGGCCAGGGCGGCACGCATGCCGTCCGGATCGCTGGTGTGGTGCACCGGGGCGTCATCGGTGAAGGGCAGCTGAGCCGCCAGCTTATGGGCACAGGCTCCGTTGAAGCCCACCCAGCTGTACTCCCAGGGGTGCTGCTCGTCTGCGGTGTAACGGATGAGCTGGCTGGGGCGCGCAAAGAACAGATCACCGGTGCTGACTTCCCAGGTGCGGCCGCCCACCTCAAATTCGCCCTTGCCCGAGAGCACCAGGTGGATCAGGTAGTGGTCACGGATGCCGGGGCCCCATGTCTGGGCCGGGGCACAGCGCTCGATGCCGCAGTTGAAGATGGAAAGTTCAATGTTGTTCGTGTAGTTCTGCTTGAAGGATTGCTTATAAACGTCTGCCATGGCGGCTTGACCTCCCTCGTTGTCACGTCTTTCGACCAGTATACCACAGAACCCCTTGCAAATTCAACAAAAGTACATCTTATTCTTTGAGCCGGACGCCAAATTTCGCGGTTTTTCTCTGATACAAATTGAAAAACGGAAGGGGATGGTTTACAATAGACCTGACAAACCTACGAACACCGTTTGAATGTTTCAGGGAGGGATCGCGGATGGCAACCAGCGCACAACTCAGGGAACAGATCGCAGCAGGAACATGGGATGAAGCCATTGCTGCGCTTTACGGCACAGCCCCGCAGGAGCTGACCCGGCAGCGGGCGCGATACTGCGCGGCACTGGAGCAGTTTGAACTGTACTTCGGGCCGGGGCGGCAGGTGCAGGTGTATTCGGCACCGGGGCGTGCGGAGCTGGGCGGCAACCATACCGACCACCAGCACGGCTACGGCCTTGCGGCGGCGGTCACGCTGGATCTGGTGGCAGTGGCAGCCCGGAACACCGACGGCTATGTGCGGGTCAAATCCCGCGGGTTCAACAAGCTGGACGTGATCGACCTTGCCATGGCGGAGCCGCAGGAAGGGGAGAGCACCCACTCCGCCAGCCTGATCCGGGGCATTGCCGAGGGCTTCCGGGCAGCGGGCAAAACCATTGGCGGCTTTGATGCCTACACGGCCAGCGATGTGCTGCGTGGCAGCGGGCTTTCCAGCTCCGCTGCTTTTGAGATGGGCATGGCCTGCATCTGGAACGATGTCTATGCCTGCGGGCTGGATGCGCGTGCCCTGGCCGGTATCTGCCAGTATGCGGAGAATACCTATTTCGGCAAGCCCAGCGGCCAGCTGGATCAGCTGGCCAGTGCGGTGGGCGGCGTTATCTTTGCCGACTTTGCAGACCCGGCCTCCCCGCAGGTAGAGAAGATCCATGCAGACGGCCTGCTGCCGCCGGGCATGGCACTGTGCGTTACCGATACCCGCGGCAGCCACAGTGAGCTGACCGGCGAGTTTGCGGCCATCCGGCAGGAGATGGAGGCGGTGGCAGCCTGTCTGGGCGGCAAGGTGCTGGGCCAGGTGCGGGAAGCCGACTTCTGGGCGGCACTGCCCTCGCTGCGCACAGCCTGCGGCGACCGTGCCGTGCTGCGCGCCATCCACTATTATGAAGAGAACGCCCGCACCCTGGCACAGCGCAAGGCTCTAATGGAAAAGCGCTTTGCCGATTTTGCCGCGCTGGTGCTGGAGAGCGGCCGGGCCTCCTTCGCGCTGTGTCAGAATGTGTACTGTGCCACGGACATCCGGCATCAGGGGCTGTCGGTGGCGCTGGCGCTGAGCCAGAGCATCCTGCAGGGCAGCGGCGGCGTATGGCGGATGCAAGGCGGCGGCTTTGCGGGTACTATTCAGGCCTATGTACCGGCAGCGCTGCTGCAGCGCTATCACGCCGCCATGGAGCGGGTATTCGGCGCAGGCAGCTGTTATGTGCTCCGGCTGCGGGAGCAGGGCGCAAAACGGATCCTGTAAACGGGAACAGAACAAATCAAAAGGGTCTGCTGCGTATTTTGCAGCAGACCCTTTTTCAGGTTTGATCAGAAAGCACTCACTTCAGCTTGATGGAATTGGTTTCCTGCTGAGCGGCAAGGCGCTGGACGGTTTCAGACGTCGAAGTGCCGAGCTGGAAAATGGACGATGCCAGAAGCTTGTTGTAGACGCGGTAAGCAAAACTTACTGTGTTTTTGACAGCCGTGAACAGCAGCATGGGCACAAAGGTGATGGAGAAGGAAATAAGTCCTCCGCCCATCGTGAAATCATACAGGTGTAGGCTGCCAAAAAAATCGTCCAGAGAATCCTTGAGTTCGCCGCCGCCCGAAACGACACGCTGTTCTTCTTCCGAAAGCGCGGCATACGACGAAGGCAGCTGAAGCTTTTTCATAAAAGAACACTCCTTTCAGGCAAATACCCGAAAAAATCAGGCAGCCAGACCGGCGGACACAGAGGGATCCTGGCTGTCGGTGTTGTTGGAAGAGCCGAACACAGAGCCGAACAGGTTCTTCATCGAAATAACGAAGCTGCGTACCTGTGCATAGGCGTAGTAACCGGCCAGTGCACCCATACCGACGGTAGCAACGCGGCTCCAGGTGTTCATACGGTTCCAGTTGTGCTTGACAACGCCAGTCAGGCTCAGGCCGTCAGACAGGCCGTCCTTGAAGGTGTTGAGGAAATACTGGAAGGAACCCTGGCTCAGCATATAAACGCCGTTCACCACCACATTCATGGCGTAGGTGGCCAGAACTTCGGGGTGGAAGGTAACGGTGTACTTGCCAACGTTGAAGCTATAATCGGCACCGCCGTCGAGGTAGGTCATTTCTTCTTCCGAGAGAACCGCATAGGAGGCGGGCATCAGCATGGTGCTCTGATATGTATGATCCATAGTGGAAAAGCTCCTTTCACTCGTGAAATCCGCCCAAAGGCAGACGATATGTTATTAGAATTATAGCATGTCTGTATAAAAATAACAAGGGATGCAGAAACAAAAAAAGATGATACATTCGTGAACAAACAATGAACAAATAAAAGAATAACCGCGAACAGACGATGGAAACAGTGTGAATTCAACACTTTGCACCACCGAAAAAATGTCCCCGCCGGAACACAAAAAAGCACCTGCGGCCGGAGCCGCAGGTGCAAAGAAAGGGGAGAAAACGCTTATTTTGCGCACGGAACACGCTCATACAGCGCGGTAAGCTGTGCGATGTGTGCTGCAAGGCTGCCGGGCAGCGGGCTGGTGAGCCGCCACTGCCAGTTGGCACCCTGGGTGCTGGGGGTGTTGATGCGGGCCTCCGCGCCCAGATGCAGCCAGTCAGCCAGCGGGATGACCGCCATATCCGACACACTGGCAAGGCAGGCGCAGATCATGGCTTCCGGCAGATCTTCCGGGGTGCAGCGCAGGTAACGGCAGGCGTAGGCCACATCCTCGGCGCAGGCATCACTGCACCAGCCGGCCGTGGTCACGTTATCGTGGGTGCCGGTGTACACCACGCTGTTGCGGGGGTAGGTGTGGGGCAGATAGTTGCCGGACTCCCGGTTGTCAAAGGCGAACTGCATGATCTTCATGCCGGGGTATCCGCTCTCCGCCAGCATGGCCTTGACCTCCGGGGTCAAGTAGCCCAGATCTTCGGCAATGATGCTGCCCTTGCCCAGGGCTTCGTGCATGGCACGGATGAAATCGCGATCCGGGCCTTTTTCCCAGTGACCGCCTGCAGCCGTTTTGTTCTCGGCCGGGATGGAGTAGTAGCTCTCGAATCCACGGAAATGGTCGATGCGCACCACATCATAAATGGAGGTGGCGTGCTGCATCCGGCGCTTCCACCAGGCAAAGCCGGTAGCCTTGTGAGCAGGCCAGTCGTACAGGGGATTGCCCCACAGCTGGCCGTTTGCCGCAAAGGCATCCGGCGGGCATCCGGCCACCTGGGTCAGGTGCATCTCGCCGTCGGTCTGGAACAGCTCCGGGTGGGTCCACAGGTCGCTGGAATCCGGGCTGACGTAGATGGGAATGTCGCCCACAAGACGGATGCCCTCGCCGTTTGCATAGGCCTTGAGGGCGCTCCACTGGGTGTAGAAGAAGAACTGTACGGCCTTATAGTAGTTCACTGTATCGGCCAGCCGGGCTTTTGCAGCGGCGATGGATTCCGGCTGGCGGCAGCGCAGTGCGTCCGGCCAGTCGGAAAGGCCTGCCTGCCCCTGTTCGGCCTTGATGGCCATGAACAGGGCGTAGTCCTCCAGCCAGAAGCTCTGCGCCTTGCAGAAGGCTTCGTAGGCGGGGGAGGGAGCAGCCAGCAGGCGGTCGGCAGCCTTTTTCAGGATCACGGGCCGCTCGCTGTACAGAGCGCCGTAGTCGATAGGGCCTACAGGCCGTGCGGCGGGCACTTCATCGGCCGTCAGCAGACCGGCGTCGGCCAGCAGGCGGTAGTCGATGAAGTAGGGGTTCCCGGCAAAGGCGGAAAAGCTCTGGTAGGGGCTGTCGCCGTAGCCGGTTGGGCCGATGGGCAGGATCTGCCAGTAGGTCTGCTTTGCTTCGACCAAAAAGTCCACGAACGCAAAGGCTTCCTTGCCCAGCGTGCCGATACCAAAAGGTCCCGGCAGGCTGAACACAGGCATCAGAATGCCGCTTGCACGCATGGCGCACACCTCCTTAACCCTTCACGGCACCGGCCACCACACCCTCGATGATGTACTTCTGGCAGGTCATGTACAGGATGATGATGGGGATGATGGCAATGATGATGCAGGCCATCATGGGAGCCAGCTCCACTCGGCCGTAGCCGCCGCGGAAGTACTGGATAGCCATGGGGATGGTGCGGTACTTTTTGATGTCCAGCACCAGGGTGGGCAGCAGATAATCGTTCCACACCCACATAGTCTCCAGAATGGCAGTGGAGATCATGGTGGGCTTCAGGATGGGGAACACGATCTTAAAGAAGATCTGGATGGGGTTGCAGCCGTCGATCATGGCGGCTTCCTCGATCTCCATGGGCACGCTCTTCATGAAGCCGGTGAACATGAACACGGCCAGACCAGCACCAAAGCCCAGGTAGATGATGCAGATGTTCCACGGGGTGTTCAGCTTGAGCTGGTCTGCAGTCTTAGACAGGGTGAACATGACCATCTGGAAGGGCACGACCATGGAGAACACGATCAGCAGGTTCATGAACTTGCTCAGCTTGTTGTTCACGCGGGTGAGGTACCAGCCGGTCATGGAGCAGCACAGCAGGATCAGGAACACACTGGTAATGGTGATCAGAAGGCTGTAGCCCAGGCTGGACAGAAAGCCCATCTTGGTCACGCCGTAAACGTAGTTGGACAGGCCCGCAAAGGTCTCTTTCGTGGGCAGCCGGAACACCGTGGAGGTGGTAAAGGTGCCCTCTTTTTTCAGGCTGTTCAGCAGGATCAGCACGATGGGGTAGATCCACAGCAGGCACAGCAGGCTCATGATGACGGTGAGGATGTTATCCCACATTTTTTTCTGTTTAGGCATTACTGCTGCACCTCCTTGGAGCGGGTAAAGTGGAGCTGGATGAGCGAGATGACCACCACGATCAGGAAGAACACCACAGCCTTTGCCTGACCAATGCCCTTCCACTGGGCACCGGAGCGGCCGTAGAAGGTGTTGTAGATGTTCAGGGCCAGCATTTCACTGGCGTTGGCGGGCTCACCGGCGGTCAGGGCAACGTTCTGGTCGAACAGCTTGAAGCTGTTGGTCAGGGTGAGGAAGGTGCAGATGGTCACGCTGGGCATGACCATGGGGATCTTGATCTTGAACA
>CABQHF010000091.1 GCA_902463905.1 uncultured Faecalibacterium sp.
ACTCGCAGTGGCGGCGGCTGGCGATCTCCGGCACAACGCCGCCGTACAGCGCCTGTTCTTTCACGCTGGTGGAAATGACGTTGCTCAGCAGGTGCCGGCCGTCCTCCACCAGAGCTGCGGCGGTCTCGTCGCAGGTGGATTCAATTCCTAAAACGATCATTTTTAATGGGCCTCCAGCCAGTTTTTGCCTGCATGCACATCGGTGCTCAGGGGCACGGCGTACTGCACGCAGCCCTCCATCTCCTCCCGCAGGATCTGCGCAGCCTTTTCGGCTTCGGCCTCCGGGGCCTCCACGATCAGTTCGTCGTGGACGGTGAGGATCAGGCGGCTTTCCATTTTTTCGTCCCGCAGGCGCTTCCACACCCGCACCATGGCCAGCTTGATCACGTCGGCCGCCGTGCCCTGGATGGGGGTGTTGCGTGCCATGCGCTCACCGCTGGAACGCACGTTGAAGTTGGAGCTTGCCAGCTCCGGCAGCGCCCGGCGGCGGCCGAACAGGGTGGACACATAGCCGTTCGCCTTGGCGTCGGCGATGGTCTTGTCCATATAGCCGCTCACATTGGGGAAGGCGGCCAGATAGTTTTTGAGGAAGGCGTCTGCTTCCTTGACGCTCACCCCGATGTCCTTGGCCAGGCTGTAGGCACCCTTGCCGTACATGATGCCAAAGTTGATGGCCTTGGCGCTGGAACGCAGCCGGGGCGTCACCTCGCTCTGGGGGATGCCGTAAATTTTGGCGGCGGTGCTGCGGTGGATGTCCTCCCCGTTCAGAAAGGCCTGCTGCATGTGTTCGTCGCCGGTGATATGGGCCAGGATGCGCAGCTCGATCTGGCTGTAGTCGGCGTCCACCAGCACACAGCCCGGCTTTGCGATGAAGTAGGCCCGCAGCTGGCTGCCCAGCTCGGTGCGGATGGGGATGTTCTGCAGGTTGGGGTTGTCGGAGGAGAGCCGTCCGGTGCGGGCCTCGGTCTGGTTGAAGGTGGAGTGGATGCGCCCATCTTCGCCGATGACCTTGAGCAGGCCCTCCACATAGGTGGAGTTCAGCTTCTGGTACGCGCGGTACTGCAAAACGTCCTCTACCAGCGGGTACTCCCGCAGGCTCTCCAGCGTTTCGGCGTCGGTGGACCAGCCGCGCTGGGTCTTTTTGCCATGGGGCAGGCCCATGGTGTCGAACAGCATCTCGCCCAGCTGCTTGGGGCTGTTGGGGTTGAAGCTGGTGCTGCCGGTCTCCATGTGGATGCGGGCCAGCACCTGTTCCAGTTCGGTGCGCATCCGCACGCCGAACTGCTCGATGCCGTCCCGGTCCACCAGCACGCCGATGCGGGTCATGTCCGCCAGCACCTGCGCCAGCGGGAACTCAATGTCGTTGTACAGGGCATCCTCGCCGCAGGCCGTGATCTCCGCTTTCATTTTGGCGAACAGATCGGCCAGACGGCCGGCGTCCGGGTAGTCGGTGCAGGCAAAGGCAGCGGCTGCCTTGTAGCTGGGCACCAGTTCGCCCACCTGATATTTGGACGCCGAGGCGTCCAGCAGGTAGGCGGCCAGTTTGCCGTCCCACCGGATGCTGCTGCCCCAGCCGCCGGCGGCCATGGCTTTGGCGTAGAGGGGCGCAGAGTTGAACACCTCCAGTGTGACGTCGGCATTGTCCAGCAGACGGAACAGGTCGGCGTCCTCCAGCGGGTAGACGGTGGTGTTCTGCACGGCGTACCAGCTCTCCGGCTGCAGCACCACGTTGCGGGTGCCCTGCTTGCCCATGACGGCGGGGCGGGAGGCCACCAGATAGCGGCCGGAAGGGTTCAGAGGCAGGGAGGCGATCTCTGCTTCCGGCAGGTCCACGGCCTGTTCCTCCGGGGCGGCTTCCGGGGCCACACCGTCCAGCCCGAAGCGCGGGATCAGCGAGTGGATCTCCAGTTCCTGCAGCAGGCGCACGGCGGCAGCCTTGTTGCCCTCACCCACGGTGTAAGCACCCTCGGCGGTGTCGATGGGCGCGTCGGTGCGGATGGTGCCCAGGGTATGGCTCAGCTCGGCCATGGGCTTATCTTCCAGAAGATGCTCCCGCTGCTTGGGCTTGATGCGCTTGTCGTCGATGTTGGCGTACACGCCCTCCAGCGAACCGAAAGCCTGCACCAGGCTCAGGGCAGTCTTTTCGCCGATGCCCTTCACGCCCGGGATATTATCAGAGGTATCGCCCATCAGGCTCTTCACCTCAATGAGCTGCCGGGGCGCAATGCCGTATTTTTCATGGATGGCGTCCACATCCATGGTCACAGTCTTGCTGCGGCCCATCACGGTGGCAGCCAGCAGCACGGTGGTGGTGTCGCTTACCAGCTGCAGGCTGTCCCGGTCTCCGGTGGCCAGGAAGCAGTCGTCCTGCCGGGCAGCGCAGGCGGCAGCCAGCGTGCCCAGAATGTCGTCGGCTTCCCAGCCCTCGGCAGTGACGGTGCGGTAGCCGAGATCCGCCAGCAGCTCCTTGAGCACCGGCATCTGCTGGGCCAGTTCTTCGGGCATCCCGTGGCGGGTGGCCTTGTAGCCATCGTACATTTTGTGCCGGAAGGTAGGGGCCTTCAGGTCAAAGGCCACAGCCACCTCGTCTGGCTCGCACTCCTTGAGCAGGGAGAGCAGGATATTCAAAAAACCGTAGATCGCATTGGTATAGCGGCCGTCCTTGGTGGTCAGCAGCTTAATGCCAAAAAAGGCGCGGTTGGCAATGCTGTTGCCGTCAATGACCAGTAAGCGCATAGCATACAGTCCTCCGTTCCATAATTTCACATCCTATAGTATAGCACAAAAGAATGAGAAGGAAAAGAAGCCGTTCCACCGGGGGCGGCCCCGACAGAACGGCTTCTTTTTCACGCCTCGATCCGGATGGCGCTTACCGGGCAGGCGTTGGCGGCGTCCACTGCCTGCGGGACTTCCTCCGGCGGGATGGGGCCGGGGTCGGCCACTGCCAGTACGCCCTCCATGCGGAATACGGTCGGGCACAGGCCGGCACACTGGGTGCAGCCGATGCAGAGATCGGGGTCAACGATCGCGATCATAAGATCTGCCTCCTTCTGATGATGCCATACTGCCAGTATGGGCAGTTCTGGTGCGAATTATGCTAGGCACCTGCGGGCAGCTGTGGTATAATATAAATTCAGGAGGACAGAAACCGATGAATATTCAGATTTTTGGCACCACGAAGTGCTTTGATACCAAGAAGGCCCAGCGCTATTTCAAGGAGCGGGGCATCCGGTTCCAGATGATCGACCTGAAGGAAAAGGGCATGAGCCGCGGCGAGTTCGACAATGTGGCCCGCGCCCTGGGCGGCTGGGAGAAGATGGTGAACCCCGACGCCAAGGACAAGCAGACCCTTGCACTGCTGGAGGCGCTCATCGACTGGCAAAAAGAGGACAAGCTGTTTGAGAACCAGCAGCTGCTGCGCACCCCCATCGTGCGCAATGGCCGCAAGGCCACCGTGGGCTATCAGCCCGATGTGTGGAAGGACTGGGAGTGAAACGGGCAAACACGGAACTTGTCGGGGCGAGGCCCCTCATCTTTCTGCGGACTTTCACAAAAAAACCATGGGCAGGGTTTTGCACTCTGCGCCGCCCTGTGGTATACTGAAAAATAGTAATGAAACCTTGGGAGATAGAAAACCATGACAAAACATTATATCACCCCGGAAGAACACGCCCGGTTGCAGCGCCGCCGGGGTCGGCAGGCACTGGGCCTGCTGATCTCGATCCTGGTTCTGGTGGGGTTTGTGACCGTGCTGCGGGTCGGCATTGGGCTGGTGGCAAACCTGTTCGATGATACCGCCCAGAAGCAGGAGTACGAGGATCGCCTGGAGGGTCTGGTGCTGTTCGACCCCATGCCCTTTGAAGGTATTGAGAACATCGACGACCTGACCCTGCGGGAGGCCGCTGTGTGGGGCTGCATCTACAACATTCAGGAAACGCAGGGCAACCTGGACAATTACAATACCGACCCCGACACTGAGCAGCTGCTGCTGCCCTCGGTGGAAGTGGATGCCTATCTGGCCAAGCTGGTGGGCCCCGGCTTCAAGCTGACCCATCGCAGCTTTGAGATGGAAGACATGACCATCGAGTTCGACGAGAGCACCCAGTGCTACAAGATCCCGGTCACCGGTACGGTGGGCTCTTACCGCGCTGTGGTCACCAAGCTGTTCAAGCGCAGCGGCCAGCTGCACGTCACCGTGGGCTATATTCCCACCTCCAGCACCGATGACAGCATCATCAACCAGTCCTCGGATACGCCCACCAAGTATATGGACTATCTGTTCGAGCGCCAGAGCGGCAGCTGGTATCTCACCGGCCTGACCGAGAGTGAGACCAAGCCCGACAGCAGTGCCGCCTCGGCAGAGACCGGTCAGCCGGAGCCCATGGCCGAAAGCGATGTGCAGGATGCCATCCTGGCGGCTGCCGGTTCGGACGCCGCCTCGGATGCAGCTTCTGACGCCGCAGAGCCGGACACCCAGAGCCTGGACGAGGCCGCAGACAGCACCGCTGCCGAAACTGGTGCTGCAGATGACGGTGCCGCAAGCACCGCCGCATAACACCGCAAAAACGAACACCCGACTGTGAAACAGATCACAGCCGGGTGTTTTTGCATGCCTGGGTTATTTCAGATCGAACCGCACGACCACCAGACGGTACCACAGGTAGGGTACCATGTTCCAGATCATCCACAGTTCCATGAGAATGTAGTGGGGCAGATCTTTCAGACGGAAGGGGCGCTTGCCCAGTCTGCCCTCTTTCAGCAGGGCAAAGGCCTCGTGCATGCCCTTGTCCCACGCCTCGCCAAAGCCCTGCTTGTGGAACTTGTAACACTTGAGCAGGTAGCCCACGGCCAGCGGGATGAAGTTGAGCACCAGCATGAGCAGCGGTTCGTTTTTGAGGGGCAGCAGGATGCTGTTGCGGCCGCTCTGCTGGCTCTTGAAGGCGTTATACCGCACCGCACCGGTGCTGGCACCGCAGATGTGGTAGCACTTGGCCGTGGGACAGAGCACGTTTTTGTAACCTGCGTTGTTGGCACGCCAGCTCAGGTCCACATCCTCAAAGTAGGCAAAGAAGTTTTCGTCAAAGGTACCGATCTCGTCCAGAATGCTCTTGCGGTACAGGGCAGCACCGCCGCAGGCCGAGAAGATGCGCTTCTGTCTGGTGTAGCGGCTGGCGCGGCGGCCATCGCCGGTCTTGCAGGCAAAGCCCATCCAGGTCACATAGTCACCGGCGTCGTCGGCCAGCTCCCGGTCAAAGTGGCGGATCATCAGGCTCTGTACCGCAAAGATCTTCGGGTCGGTCTCGGCGGTGCGGATGAGCTCGGCCAGCCACTGCGGCTCGGCAAAGGCGTCGTTGTTGAACAGCACCACATATTCGCTCTCGGCCATGGCGATGCCCTGATTCACCGCGTGGGAAAAACCGGTGTTGGTGCCGTTTTCGATCAGGGTGAAATTCTCCCGGCTGCAGTAGCTGCGGGCCTGCTCCAGGCTCTCGTCGGTGGAACCGTTGTCCACCACGATGAGCTGAAAGTTCTGCTCGGTCTGGGCGTAGACCGACTCGATGGAATCCTTCAGCCAGCCTTTGCCGTTGATGTTGGGGATGACGATAGTTGCTTTATACATAAGGTTGCTCCTGTAAAAATGCACGATTACCGAAACAGTATAGCACAACTGCGTGCAAAAAGAAACCGCACTCCCGGCGGAGTGCGGTAAATTTGTATGGGTCTTACGCTGCCAGCGCCTTTTCGATGTTGGTCAGCAGGGTGTCGTGGTTCTCGGCGCACACCAGGATCACTTCGCCGGTGGGGGCCACGGTGACGGTGGCGGCCTTGGCGATCTGGTACTGATCTTCCAGATAGTGCTCCATGGATTGCTGTTCACTGGTCACATAGGCTTCCAGTGCTTCCTTTACAGCATCGGTCTTGCCCTCGGCGGGTTTGACGATGGCCACGGCATAGCTGCGCACCATCATGGCAGAGATGGAGGCGGCAAGGTCGGTGTACATATCATCTTCCAGATTCAGCAGGGGCAGCAGGATGCTGCGCACCTCATCGTCCAGCTGGTCGGTCTCGTACTCGGCGCTGTAGCCGTCGATAGCGGTGAACTTGCCGTCCTCGCCTTTGGTGAAGATCATATCGTATTCGTTTTCCTCGTCGGTGCGGGCATCATGGAGGATCTGGGAATAATCCTTCGGGGCGGCGGAGTCGGCCTTGCTGCCGGCGGAGCAGCCCACAAGGGCAAACAGGGTCAGCCCTGCCAGCAGGGCGGCGATAAATCGTTTCATAGTCGTGTTATCCTTTCGTATCCGATGCTTCGTGTGGCGGAGCTGCGCCGCAGTGCACGGCTAGTGTGCACCGTTTTGCGGCTGGTATACCGTATACGGTTCAGACGCCCGGGGAATTGCAGGAAAATCGTAACAGTTTTATGAACGGCTCACAGCATCAGCGCATCCAGCTCGCCGTGATTCACCGGGGTGGAAAGGATGATCTGGGTGCTGGTGGTGCCAAGCTTCTGGAACTGCAGGATCAGGTGTTCCAGCTGGGGCATGCTGCCGCAGCTCACCTTGACCAGGAAGGTATAGGCACCGGTGACGTGGTAGCACTGCAGCACCTCGCGGCTGCTCTGCAGCAGTTCCAGAAAGGCGTCCTGCTTGGAGGGGGCAACCGACAGGCTGATGAGGGCGTCCACATACACGCGGTCGGCCGGGCGGTTCAGGGTGACGGTGTAGCCGCTGATGATGCCGTCCGTCTCCAGTTTGTGGATGCGGCTGGACACGGCCGGGCTGGTCAGCGAGACCTGCTCGGCGATCTCCTTGACCGGCATGCGGGCGTTTTTGGCCAGCAGGGAAAGAATTTTTCGATCCAGATCGTCCATAGGGGATGCTCCTTTAAAATATGTTGGATTGTATAAAATTTTCTGAAAGTAAAGTTTTATTGTTGTCGCAAACGCACAAAGATTGAAAAAACTTGCTTTTGCTTCGCTTTGTGTTAATTATATAAAGTTTTGCAGGAAAAGTAAAGCATGATTTTAAAGTAAAATGAAAAAAATTTGTTTGACAAGAAAGAAAAAACGCGTATAATACATCATGCAAGGCAGCGCCCCGTACAAAGGCCTGCTGTGAAATTGAGATTCACCACTTTATATACTTTCCCACCCCTCTATACACAAAAACCCGCTGCCAGGCGGGTTTTTGTGTTTGTTGGGGCTTTTTTATTTTTTACACGAGGTACCCTTCAAAGCAGTGCAGGTCCTCGGTCTTGACGATGCCCTCCAGATACAGGCCATCTTCCCGGTATTCTTCCACCTGCACGCTGCCACGCTCCCGCATGGGGGCGGCAAGGCCCAGCTTGTCGTAGGGCAGCAGCACCCGGATGGTGTGCACCCGGTCGCTCAGCAGCTCGTCCAGCTTCTGCAGCAGGGTGTCCAGGCCGTAGCCGGTCTTTGCGCTGGTGAGCAGGATGTCCGGGTCAAAGGACAGGGTGTTGGGCTTGTCGCACTTGTTGTACACGGTCAGGCGGGGGATGTCCGTGCAGTCCAGCCCGTCCAGCACCTCGTCGGTCACAGCCAGCTGTTCCTCGCGCTGCTCATCCCCGGCATCCGCCACCCGGATGATGACGTCCGACCAGGCGGCTTCTTCCAGTGTGGACTTGAAGGCCTCCACCAGATTGTGGGGCAGGCGGGACACGAAACCGACCGTGTCCACCAGCAGCACGGCCATGCCGCTGGGCAGCACCAGTTTGCGGCTGGTGGGGTCCAGGGTGGCAAACAGCATGTCGGCTTCGGCCACACTGGGGCCGCACAGGGCGTTCATCAGGCTGGACTTGCCCACGTTGGTGTAGCCCACCAGGCTCACCACCGGCATGCCGGTCTTGGCGCGGGCCTTGCGGCTCTCGCCCCGGCGCTTTTCCATCTCGGCCAGCTTCTCGGCCAGCGCGTCGATGCGGGCGTGCACATGGCGGCGGTCCAGTTCCAGCTTGGTCTCACCGGCACCGCGGCGGGCACCACCACCGCCGCCATGTGCA
>CABQHF010000092.1 GCA_902463905.1 uncultured Faecalibacterium sp.
AAAAATACAACATTGCCCGCAAGCATCTGCTGCCCAAGCAGCTCAAGGCCTGCGGTCTGACCGGCAAGGTCACCCTGAGCCAGAGCGCCCTGTACGGCATCATCGACGGCTATACCCGCGAAGCCGGCGTGCGCAATCTGGAGCGCACCATTACCAGTGTGCTGCGCAAGTGCGCCCGCAAGATCGCATCCGGCGAGGCGGAGACGGTGTCGGTCACCGGCTCCATGCTGGAAGATCTGCTGGGCCCCCGCTTCGTCAAGCCCGACTTTCTCAACCGCACCAATGCCGTGGGCATCGCCAACGGTCTGGCCTGGACCAGTGTGGGCGGCGAGACCCTGCCCATTGAGGTGCAGGTCATCGACAACGGCAGCGGCAAGATCACGGTGACCGGTTCGCTGGGCGATGTGATGAAGGAGAGCGCTCAGCTGGCTGTCACCTGGGTGCGGGTCCATGCGCTGGAATACGGCATCGACCCGGAGCGGCTCAAGAAGTGCGACCTGCACATCCACGCCCCGGAGGGTGCTGTGCCCAAGGACGGCCCCTCGGCCGGTGTCACCCTGACCACGGCGCTGGTGTCCTGCCTGTCCGGCCTGCCGGTGCGCGGGGATGTGGCCATGACCGGCGAGATCACCCTGCACGGCAACGTGCTGCCCATCGGCGGCCTGCGCGAAAAGAGCATGGCAGCCTACCGCGAGGGCATGAAGACGGTGCTCATCCCCAAGGACAACGAGCCGGATCTGTACGAGGTGGACGATGAGGTCAAGAAGAATTTGACCTTCCTGCCCATGCAGAACCTGACCCAGGTGCTGAACGCCGCGCTGCTCAAGCCGACGAGCGCCAAAAAGACCAAGGCTCCTGCCAGCCGCAGCCGCAAAAAGGCCCCGGCAGGGGAGAGCCTGGTGCCTCCTGCTGCCGAAAAGCCCCAGACCGGGGCTGTCTGCTGACAAAACAGAAAGGAATCCCCCATGATCTTCAACAAAGCTGATTTTATTGCCAGCTATGGCATTTCCAGCCAGCTGCCCGAGAGTGACCGCCCGGAGTTGAGTTTTTCGGGGCGGTCCAACGTGGGCAAATCCAGCCTGATCAACAAGCTGTGCAACCGCAAAAACCTGGCCCGTGTGTCCAGCACCCCGGGCAAAACAGCCACCATCAACTTCTATGCGGTGGATGACTGCTATTTTGTGGACCTGCCGGGCTACGGCTACGCCAAGGTCAGCAACGCCGACCGCGAGCGCTGGGATGACCTGATCAACAGCTACTTTGAGGCCCCCCGGCACCACACCCTGCTGGTGCAGCTGCTGGATTGCCGCCACGCCCCCAGCACCGACGACCTGCAGATGCTGCGGTATCTGCACTATCACCGCATCCCCTATGTGGTGGCGCTGACCAAGGCGGACAAGCTCAAGAAGAGCCAGCTGGCCTCCACGCTGGAACAGTTCGAGGATATCTGCCGCCCCTATGGCTGCCAGAAGGTGGTGCTGACCAGCGGCGAGAACGGCTATGGCATCCCGGAGCTGCAGGCGGTGCTGAACGCCGCTGTGGCTGCCGAGGACCAGGAAGCGGAGTAACACCATGGCGTACAACGAATTTGCCTATTTTTACGATGAGTTCAACGGCGAGGCCGACTACGACGCCCTTTACAGCCACATCCACAGCCAGCTGGAGGCCCACGGCATCCGGGACGGCATCCTGGCGGACCTGGGCTGCGGTACCGGGGAACTGACCCTGATGCTGACCCAGGCAGGCTACGATATGATCGGCATCGACCAGTCGGAAGAGATGCTCTGCGTGGTGCGCGACAAAGCCGAACAGCTGGGCCTTTCCGGCCAATTGCTGCTGCTCCGGCAGGACCTGCTCAAGCTGGACCTGTACGGCACCATCCGGGGTGCGGTGTCAACCTTTGACACCTTCAACCACATCCCGGATCTGGACACGGCCATTGCGAATGCCGGGTTCTTTATGGAAAAGGGCGGCGTGTTCCTGTTTGACATGAATACCCCCTACAAGCACCAGAACGTGCTGGGCGAAAACGAATTCACCTTTGAGGAAGAGGACGCCTCCTGTGTGTGGCGCAACCATTACAATGCCGCCGACCGGAAGGTGGAGATCACCGTGGACATCGACTACCACGAGACCGGTGAGCACTTCCACGAGGAATTCTGCGAGTACACCTACGACCTTGACACCATCCGCGCTGCGCTGGAAAAGCACGGCTTTGCGCTGGAAAGCGTCTGCGACGGCGAGACCTTCGGCCCCCTGACCGGGGACAGCCAGCGCTATTTCTTCTGCGCAGTCAAGCAGTATACACAATTGGAGGGATAACGTTATGGCAAACCTGATCCGCGGCCTGTCGGAAAACGGCGGCGTCGTGTTCTGCGGTGTGGATTCCACCGAACTTGTGCGCCGCGCCGAGCAGCTGCACACCACCAGTGCCACCTGCAGCGCGGCATTGGGCCGCCTGCTCACGGGTGCATCGCTCATGGGCTCCATGCTCAAGGATGACGGCGACAAGGTCACTCTGCGGGTGCAGGGCGGCGGCCCGGCCGGTGTGCTCATTGCCTGCACCGACGGCACGGGCAACGTCAAGGGCTGCATCGACAATCCGCTGGTGGAGCTGCCCCCGAAAGCCGACGGCCATCTGGACGTGGGCGGCGCAGTGGGCCGCAGCGGCGTGCTCACCGTCATCCGGGACAACCGCCTGCAGAAGGAGCCCACCGTCGGCCAGGTGCCGCTGGTGTCCGGTGAAATCGCAGAGGATCTGACCCGCTATTACGCCACCAGTGAGCAGATCCCCACCGTGTGCGCCCTGGGCGTGCTGGTGGACAAAGACCTGTCCATCCTGTGCGCAGGCGGCTATCTGCTGCAGCTGCTGCCCGGCGCAACGGATGCCGAGATCGACACCCTGGAAAAGAACATTGCGGCCATGCCCTCGGTCACCGAGATGCTGCGCGCCGGTAAGACCCCCAAGGACATGATGGAACTGGCCATGGCCGGTTTTGCCCCGCAGGTGCTGGACGAGCGCACGGTGGGCTATCAGTGCGACTGCAGCGAGGAGCGCACCAAAGGGATGCTGCTGAGTCTGGGCCGCAAAGAACTGGTGAAGATGCGGGATGAGGATCCGCACTGCGAGGTGGTGTGCCATTTCTGCCACAGCAAGTATCAGTACGACCTGAACGACCTCATCGCCGAATACGACGCACAGGCCGCCCAGCGTGCCGCAGAAGAAGCGGCACAGGGCACCAACGCCTGAAACCTGATCTAAAACATACAACGGCCCCGGCGGGCGAGCGGAACTGCTCAGCTGCCGGGGCCGTTCTGCGTGCAGATGTCGGCTTCGATCATGTAGGCCGCCGTATATTCCAGCATGGTGTCTGTGCAGGAGGTGTCCTCCCTGCGCGCAATGAGCACGGCATCCGGGAATGCTGTGTACAGCGCCTGCAGGCTGTGCAGCCGCGCCAGTGCCAGCGCTTGGGTTTCGGTGCGGCGCAAAAGCTGCGGCCGCTGCTCGTAAAAGGTCACTTCCTCCACAGAGCAGGGGAGAGTCAGCCCCAGCAGTTCCGGCTGGAGGTGCCGTGTGCGTTCCAGTGCCGTTTCCGGCGGGGCGGCGGAAGGCAGCGTGAAGCGCTGCCCGGCGGCACAAAGCCGGAGCTGGACGATGCGGTGCCCGGTCAGCTGCAAAACGGTCTCTTCCAGCGGGACGGACTGGGCATCGCTCCATTCCAGCCGGGCACGCACGGTACCTGCCGCCGGGGCGAAGATCAGGGTGCCGTCCCGCTCCTGCCGCGCTGTGCCGATCAGCCCCTGCCCGGCGTCCACGGCCTGTCCGGGCACCACCAGCATAGTGCCGCTGACCAGATCGGTCTCGGTGACCACACCGGCGTACCGGGCACGCAGACCGTGCAGGCTGCCGGACGCAATGGCGGGCTTGGGTGTGGCAGCCGCTGCCCGCACCTCCAGCCGCCCTTTGGCAAAGTTGAGGCTTGCCCAGGAAAACTCGCCGCTTTCCAGCAGAGCGTACTCCCCGGCGGTGCGGCGGGCCTCGGTGGCGGCAGCGCCGGGGGTAAGTTCTGCCTGCCGCAGTACGGCCAGTGCACGGGCAGCCTGCCCGCGGGTGAGGGTGCTGGTGTCCACGGCCCAGATGAACTGCTGGCTCCACAGCAGCACCGGGACGAACAGCGCAAGCCCGGTCCACAGCCCGGCCCGGCGCAGCAGCGGCCGCAGCCGGAAAAACAGCCCCAGCCGCTTTTCCACCCGCAGGCGGACGTGCCCCTGCCGGGCAAGGCCTGCCAGCGGGCGGTAATGCCAGGCAGCGCAGCGTGCCCGGAACCCACCGGGCAGCGGCGTGATGCGGGTGAGATGCAGCCCAGCCTGTGCCGCCCGGCCCAGCAGGGCATCCGTACTGCCGTTTTGTGCGGTGAATTCTACCGCGGCCCAGAGACGAAGGGGTTCCATGGCGGCCTCCTGTCCGGCAGCTGCCCGGCGGGGCGCGGCCCCGGGGCAGTGTGCTCGGTGGTGTAATCGGTGCGGACAAAGCAGCCCCGCAGCGTGATGCGGTGCGCGGTGAGGGTCTCGATCTGCAGCTGTGTGCCGTAGATGGTCAGTTGCCCGCGGGGCAGCTGGATCCGCAGGCGGCCTTCGTCATAGGCGAGGATGGCCTCAAAATGCTCGATCTCCATCCGGTCGCCGCTCTGGTACAGGCAGGGGCGGTGGTACAGCCCCTGCGGCGGCTGCCGGAACAAAAGAGCCAGCCACCGCCGCAGCGAAAGGGGAGTGCCGTGTGCAGGACGCATACCGTTCCCTCCCGTTCCGTTTTGGCTTTCTTTGCCGGAACTGCCATAAATGCAGGCCGCTGTTCCATATATATGGAGTGGGAGGGGAAACTTATGTATCAGACTTTCCGGTTACAGCGCGCTTTTCTTCTGGGGCTGGCCGTCGGCACGGCAGGGCTGGTGTTTGCGGCACCGCAGTGCTGCGCACAGGCGCTGCGGCAGGGTCTTGCCCTATGCGGCGGGCCGCTGCTGGTCTCGCTGTTCCCGTTCCTCATCGTTTCCGCCCTGCTCATGCGCTGCGGGGCAGGGCAGTGGCTGGGCTTTGCATTCCGCCCGGTGGCCCGGCTCATCGGGGTGTGCAGCCCGGCAGCCGACGGAGTGCTGCTCATCGGGTTCCTGGGTGGGTTTGCTCCGGCAGCGGCAGCGGTAGCCGAGGCCGTGCGCAGCCGGGAGCTTTCCCCGCAGGAGGCGTCGGCGCTTCTCCCGGCCTGCATCTGCTCTGGGCCGTCCTTTGTGATCCTCACAGCGGGGGAACAGATGCTGAGCAGCCGGGTGCTGGGCGTCCGCCTGTTTGCGGCACAGGTGCTGGCCGGGTATCTCACCGCCGCTCTGCTGAACCGTCTGCACCCGGCACCCGCTGCCCCGGTACGCTCTGCGCAGTCCACCCAGACTGCGCCGCCCCGGTTGGACGAAGTGATCGCACAGGCGGCTGTGCAGTACCTGAAATTGTGCGGCTTCGTGTTGTATTTCCGGATGCTGGCAGCCGGGTGCGGGCAGTTTCTGCCCGCCGCGTGGGCACCCTTCCCGGCCATGCTGCTGGAGGTGTGCTCCGGCTGCGATTATGCGGCCCGCACCGGCCTGTGGGCCAGCAGTCTGTGCTGCGCCGCCCTCAGCGTACAGGGGGCGTCGGTGCTGCTGCAGGTGCGCACCCTCTGCCCCAGAGAAGTGTCCTTCCGTCCGCTGCTGGCAGGCCGACTGCTGCACCTGCCGCTGTCGCTGGCATTGTTCTGTCTGACATGGCCGGAACAGGCCATAGAGACCTTTGGCAACCTGTGCGAACGGGTGATCCCCATGCAGCGGGTGCCGCCGGACTGTGCGCTGCTGGCCTTTGCCGTGTGCTGCATGGCGGCCAGTGAACTGAACAAAGGTCTGCTCCAGCGGGAAAAATGGAGAAATTAACGCACTTTTCCGCGCAGAAGTGCCTTATAAAAACGATGCAAAAAGACCCGGAAAAGTCAGGCTGCAAGCCACTTTTCCGGGTCTTTCATGTTGGAGCTACTGACCTGATTCGAACAGGCGACCTGCTCATTACGAGTGAGCTGCTCTACCAGCTGAGCCACAGTAGCACATTGCACATATTCTGCAACGGACAATATTTTACCATATTTCATCATGTCTGTCAAGGATGGATTTTCCACCGGTGAACGTCACAGGATAAAACATGGCATGGAATATGCCCCAGTTTCTTGAAATCCATCTAATAAAAAAGATACTCCTTGTGCAGCTATACGGCTGCACAAGGAGTATCTTCAATATAACGATAGAACAACACCGCGTCCAAAACAAGTGTCAGGCGTTTTTTAGCAGCGCTCAATGGAACAGCTTCTGCCCGATCCAGATGCAGATGCAGGCGCCGATGACTGAAATGATAAAGGACGTGATGCTGCCGGTGGCATAAATGCCGAACAGGCCGAACACGAATTCGCCCACAAAGCTGCCCAGAATGCCCATGAGGATGTTGCGGCCGAGTGAAGTTTCGGTACCCATGAAGCGGCCGGCCACATAGCCTGCCAGCGCACCCACCAGCACGCCTGCGACCAGAGAAGCGATCACGCCCACCAGTGAGAACAGGCCCATCAGACAGCCCACCAGAATGCAGAGCAGGGTGATGATCAGCAGAATCGTCAATGTGATCATAAAAATTACCTCCTTATTGCGCCGTGTCTGCGCCGGACTGTTCCCGGGCGTAGCGGCAGATATCATTCAGACAGCATTTTTCGCATTCCGGCTTGCGGGCATTGCACACAGCGCGGCCGTGCATCACAAAGCGGTGGCACAGGTCGCTGCCCTCTTCCGGCGGAATGATCTTCCACAGGGCCATTTCCACCTTCTGCGGCTCCTTGATGCCGTCCACAAGGCCGATCTTGTTGCACAGACGGATGCAGTGAGTGTCGGTGACAATGGCCGGTTTGCCGAACACATCCCCCATGATCAGGTTGGCGCTCTTGCGGCCCACGCCGGGCAACGCCAGCAGCTCCTCAAAAGTAGTAGGCACCTGGCAGTTGTACTTGTCCCGCAGCATGCGCATGCAGGCCGAGATATCCCGCGCCTTGGAGTGCCCCAGTCCGCAGGGCTTGACGATGGCCTCGATGTCCTCCGGCTCGGCAGCGGCCAGTGCGGCCACGCTGGGGTAGCGGGCAAACAGGTCCTCCACTACGATGTTCACCCGGGCGTCCGTGCACTGGGCCGCCAGCCGCACGCTGACCAGCAGCTGCCATGCGTGATCGTAGTCCAGTGTGCAGCCGGCATCCGGATATTCTTTTTTGAGCCGGTCGATCACCTCCAGCGCCAGTTTCTTTTTGGCGGTGAGATCTTCCGGTTCTTTTTTACGGGCGGGCATACCGTCGCCTCCTTTCGGCAAAAAATGTTTTCCTTATCATAGCATGTTTCGACCGATTTGTAAACGCCTGCCCGGAATTATCTGAGAATCATTTTCAGAAAATCTCTTGTCCTCCGCGCAGAAATGCGCTATACTATAGAAAAACACTGGGGTATTCCCCGGCATGGGAGGGAAACACAATGAACGAACCACTGGCGCAGCGCCTGCGGCCCAAAACGCTGGCAGATGTGTGCGGGCAGCAGCATCTGCTGGCTCCGGGCAGGGTGTTTCGCCGCACCATCGAGAGCGGACGCATCCCCAATATGATCTTCTACGGCCCGTCCGGTACCGGCAAGACCACAGTGGCCCGCATCATCGCAGAGAACAGCGGCATGACTCTGCACAAGCTCAACGGCACTTCCTGCGGCACCGGCGACATCAAGGCGGTGCTCAAGGACATCGGCACGCTGGCGGGGGCGGGCGGCATCCTGCTGTATCTGGACGAGATCCAGTACCTGAACAAAAAACAGCAGCAGAGCCTGCTGGAGT
>CABQHF010000093.1 GCA_902463905.1 uncultured Faecalibacterium sp.
GTGAGCGCACCCTGCGCAGCGAAGAGACCTGCCGCTGCTGCGGCGCTGCCCTGCCTCCGGAAACGAAGGCGGACGAGCAGCTGAACGACCGTCAGGCCGCTCAGGAAGAGCAGCGCGGCGGCTTTGACTATGAGAGCTTCTACCGCCAGTACGAGCAGCAGACCTTGGATCCGCTGCACCGCAACCTGCAGGCCGCTTTCGGGCAGGAGGAGCTCATCGACGGCATTCCCAGCCGCGACTGGATGGATTACATCGGTGCCGCTGCACCGGCTTACCTGAACGATTACAGCCGGATGAAGCTGCAGCACACCAAGGTGTCGCTGAGCTTCTCCGCCCTGCTGTTCGGGCCGTTCTACTTCTTCTACCGCAAGGCTTGGAAGCCTGCCTTTGCCTTTCTGGCTGCAGAGCTGCTGCTGTTCGTGCCTACTCTGCTGCAGATGATGCAGCTCACCGGCAGCTCACTGTCCCTGGGGTTGAGCGACTCCACCTTTGTGGTGCTGGGCCGCGTGGTATCCCTGGCCAGCTTTGCACTCATGCTGGTGCGGGGCCTGTTCGCCAAGTGGTTCTACCGCCAGAGCGCTGCCGCCCAGATCCGGCGCATCCGCAAGGAGTTCCCGGATGCTGCCCAGCGCAGCGTGGTGCTCTCGGCACAGGGCGGCGTGAGCTGGGCCGCTGTGCTTGGCTCCTTCGTGCTGCTCATAGTCATCGGCGGCTTTTGCAGTATGCTGCTCGGCCCCGATCTGAGCGTTCTGCTGAACGTCCTTTCCTGATTTTTGCTTACAGAGGGGTTTTATCATGAAAAAGGTAACCAAAGCCGTGATCCCTGCTGCCGGTCTGGGCACCCGTGTGCTGCCGGCCACCAAGGCCATGCCCAAAGGTATGCTGCCCATCGTGGACAAGCCCGCCATCCAGTATCTGGTGGAAGAGGCCGTGCGTTCCGGCATCACCGATATCCTGATCATTCTGGGCCGCAACCAGAGCGTGATCGAGGATCACTTTGACCGCAGCCCAGAACTGGAAGAAAAGCTGGCCGCTCCCGGCAAGGAAAAGATGCTGGAGGAGTGCCTGGGCATCTCCAACCTGGCCAACATCTATTTTGTGCGCCAGAAGCAGACCCTTGGCCTGGGTCACGCCGTGAGCATGGCAAAGGCTTTCACCGAGGATGACCCCTTCGTGGTGATCTACGGTGACGACGTGATCTGGGGCGAGGATCCGGTCTGCGCCCAGCTGATCCGTGCCTACGAGGAGTTCGGCCGCCCGGTGGCCGGTGTTTCCGCTGTGCCCTGGGCCGATGTGAGCCGCTACTGCAGCCTCAAGACCACACCTATCCACGACAACTACTTCTTTGTGGATGACATGATCGAGAAGCCCAGGAAGGGCCAGGAGTTCAGCAACTATTCCATCCTGGGCCGTGTGCTGCTCACCCCGGAGATCTACGAGATCCTCGCCCACACCAAACCCGGTGCCGGTGGCGAGATCCAGCTGACCGACGCCATGGCCGAGTACGCCCGCAGCCGCGGCGGCATGACGGCCGTGGAGTTCACCGGCAAGCACTACGACATGGGCAACAAGCTCAAGGTGGTGGAGGCACAGGTGGAGCTGGCTCTGCAGCACCCGGAGATCGGCGAAGCCTTCCGGGCATATCTGAAGGAATTCTGCAAGACACTGTAAGTTCTGATACACTAAAAAATCCCTCCGGCCGCAGCCAGAGGGATTTTTTAGTGTCTTTATGCCTGAATCTGACTGGGATGCGGCACCGGCGGCTGTTTGGTGAACATGGCTTTCAGTGCCAGCGGGGTAGCCACGCTGGACACCACGATCAACAGGATCACGGCGGTAAAGTAGACCGGGTCCACCACGCCGATGGCAAGCCCCTTCTGCGCCACGATCAGTGCCACCTCGCCGCGAGTCATCATGCCGACACCAACCTTCAGGGAGTCGCCCCAGTTGAAGCGGCAGATCTTTGCAGCCAGGCCGCAGCCGATGATCTTGGTGATCAGTGCCACAATCACAAAGCAGACGCAGAACAGCAGGATCTCCGGGGTCAGGCCGCTGATATCGGTCTTAAGGCCGATGGAGGCAAAGAAGATAGGTGCAAAGATGATATAGTTGCTGATATCCACCCGGCGCTCCACATAGGATGCGTCATTCATGGTGCACAGCACGATGCCGGCAATGTAGGCACCGGTAATATCGGCAATGCCAAAGTAGGCCTCGGCCACATAGGCCATGCCAAAGCAGAAGGCCAGGCTCACGATGGTGATACGCTGGGTGTGAGGGTTGCGCCGATCCAGCCACTTCATGGCGTAATGGACCACCAGGCCCACACCCACAGCGGTGGCAAAGAACAGCAGGGTGTTCACCAGCACCTTGCCCAGGCCGGAACCGGTGCCGCTGCTGGCACCCAGCACACAGGTAAGCACCACGATACCCATCACATCGTCAATAACGGCTGCACTGACGATAGTGGTGCCCAGAAAGCTCTTCAGGTGGCCCAGCTCCTGCAAGGTAGCCACCGTGATGGACACGCTGGTGGCGGTCATGATGGTGCCAATGAACAGAGCCCTGTAAAACTCCGGGCTGCCCACTGCTGCAAAGCCGTAGAAAGCACCATATAATAAGGTGCCTCCCACCAGGGGCACAGCCACGCCCACGGCGGCGATCAGGGTGGCGATGGGGCCTGCCTTGATCAGTTCCTTCAGGTTGGTGCCCAGGCCCGTGGTGAACATCAGCAGCACCACGCCGATCTCGGCGAAGGTGGCAATGGAGTCACTGGTCTGCACCAGGTTGAGCACACAGGGGCCAATGATAAGACCTGCCAGGATCTCGCCCACCACCTGCGGAGCCTTGCACTTGCGTGCTACCAGCCCAAAAAACTTTGCACTCAGGATGATGATTGCCAGATTGCGGAATATCGAGTACATAGATACGCTCCTTTTCCGATTTTTTAAATTTCCCACTTTCCTGCCGCCGCAGCACTTTGTTCCACGGTATCATCAGAAAGCGACTATAAAGCGAATATATTATAGTCCCCTGTGGCAAAAAAAGCAAAGGATTTTTTTCAGCACTTTTTTCATCCAAGGGCTTGACAGACGCCGCCGGACTTGCTATAATAAATTGCTGTCTGAACAGACACGCCGCACACAGCCGCAACGCCGCAGCTGTGTGTACCCTTGGTCTTGTGATTGCAAGACCCTTAAGTCCAAAAGGAGGTGCTACAAAAATGGCAAAGTACGAAACCATGCTGATTACCAGCGCCGCTCTCGACGAGGAGGCTACCGCCGCTCTGGTTGGTAAGTTCAAGTCCCTGATCGAGGCTAACGGTACGATCGATTCCATCGACGAGTGGGGCAAGCGCCGTCTGGCCTACCCCATCAACGACGAGGAGGAAGGCGTCTACACCGTGATCAACTTCACCAGCGAGCCCAGCTTCCCCGCTGAGCTGGACCGTGTGTACAAGATCACTGAAGGCGTTATGCGCAGCCTGATCATTGCTCACGAGGAGTAATCCTTTCGTGATGAAAAAGGAGTCCGTACTATGTTGAATGTTGTTGCCATCATGGGCCGCCTTGTGGCGGATCCTGAACTGCGCACCACGCCCCAGGGCACAAACGTGTGCAGCTTCCGCATCGCCTGCGACCGCAATTTTGCACGTCAGGGCGAGCAGCGTCAGGCCGATTTCATTGATATCGTTGCCTGGCGTTCTCAGGCCGAGTTCGTTTGCAAGTATTTCCAGAAGGGCAGTCTGATCGCCATCGACGGCAGTATCCAGACCCGCCAGTATCAGGATAAGAACGGCAACAACCGCACGGCTTTTGAGATCGTGGCCAACAACATCAACTTTGCAGGCCCCAAGAACAGCAATGCAGGCGGCGGAGCAAATTATCAGAATTCTGCTCCGTCCTACCAGAACGCAGCCCCCGCACGTCCGGCTGCTGTGGAGGCAGCTCCCAGCTACTCTGCCGGCAATGCCGATGACTTTGCCGTCATCGACGACAGCGACGATCTGCCGTTCTGACACGAAACGGTCAATCCGTTAAAAATCCAATAGGAGGTAATAAGCAATGGCTTTTGAAAGAACCGAAGGCTCTCGCCCCGCACGCCCCATGCGTCGCGGCCGCAAGAAGGTTTGCAGCTTCTGTGTCGATCGCATCGACACCATCGATTACAAGGACGTGCCCCGTCTGCGTAAGTACGTCTCTGAGCGTGCAAAGATCATTCCCCGCCGTGTGACCGGCACTTGCGCTTATCATCAGCGCGCACTGACCATCGCCATCAAGCGTGCTCGTCACGTTGCTCTGATGCCCTACGTCAGCGACTAATCTTTAAAACATCAACCCAATCAAAATAATCAGCAATCAGCAAAGGCTCTTTCCCGATGACAAGGGAAAGAGCCTTTTTTGGTGCAAACCGCCCATTTTGTTTTACAGCGCCCTGTGTTATACTGGCCTTGCACACTCCCCTGCACAATTTTTTCAGGAGGTATCAGTATGAAACGACACTCTATCCGTCTTGCGGCGGCGGCACTGGGCCTTTTGCTGGTGCTGCCCACCGGGCTTTCGGCCTCGGCAGCTTCGTCCTTTGATGCAGGCTACTATGCCTCGCATTATCCGGATGTGGCAGCAGCCTGCGGCACCGACGAGGCTGCCCTGCTGCAGCACTACATCCAGTTCGGTGCATCGGAAGGCCGCAAGCCCTCAGCCTGGGGCCGGGCCGGTGACACGGACCTGAAGCTCACCGATACCCAGATCGCGGCCATCTGGTCGCCGGTGCCTATCCAGCAGCTGGCCAACTACAAGAGCCTGAAACGGAAAATGACCGACGACGAGTTTGTGCAGGCCTACGAGCAGGCCCGCAAGATCGTGACACCTCTGGCCTTCAAGAGCCGCGAAGAGCAGCTGGCTGGCATCGCCAATGCCCTGCGCGAGATGGTGGACGACGGCACGGTGGCCTACTCCACCGATGTGCCCCACTACAACGACGCCTACGGCTATCTGGTGCTGCATGTGGCCTCCTGTGCCGGATGCGCCCGTACCACCGGCCTGTGCCTGAACATGCTGGGCATTCCCTATGAGCATGTGAACGAGAATCAATGGAGCCACCAGTGGTGCCGCGTACCCATGGAGGACGGCAGCTACTGGATCTGTGATGCTTACGGTCTGTACTGCGGCCCGGAGCCTGCACCCTATCAGCACCCGTATCTGTAAATATGTGCTCAAAACGGCGAGGACGAACCGGAACGGTTCTTCCCCGCCATTTTTCTTTTTTCGGGACCGTTCTCGCTAGATTTGCAGTACATGCGCCTGGTTCAGAAAGCACTTGCAGCCGTGCAAAAAGTTACAAAGCGGTACGGTTTTTCCGGTAGTTTCTGACTGTTCCCGGGAATTTTCGGGAAACTGATTTCATTCTGCTCTGCTGGCAAATCAATCTGCACAAAAACAGGTCGGGAGCATGTACAGATTGCACGAAACTGTTTTTTCATTCTTGATTTTTTATACGGAATGTGCCATACTATAGCCACTGGAAACGTTCCCGACAACGTTTCCGATAGTTCTTTCGGAAATGAGGGATTCCGGCAATGGGCAACATGACGATCAAAGATATCGCACGGATCAGCGGCTGTTCCGTCAGCACGATCTCCCGTGTGATCAACGATCGCCCGGATGTCCGGCCGGAGACCAAGGAACGAGTCCTGGAGGTAATGCGGGAAGCAGGCTTTGTGCCCAACACCAACGCACGGCAGCTCAAGATCCAGCAGTCGCGCAGCCTGGTGTTCGTGGTCAAAGGCACCCGCAACATCTTCTTCTCCGACTTTCTTGTGCAGCTGCAGCGGGCCGCCACCCTTTACGGGTACAACGGCATCGTCTCCTATCTGGACGAGAATGCCAACGAGATCGACGCTGCTGAAAAGATCCTGCGCGAGATCAAACCCAAAGGCATGATTTTCCTGGGCGGCAGCGTCGCAAACTTCCAGAAAGGATTTGCCAACATCAGCGTCCCTTCGGTGCTGGCCACCCTCGTGTCGGACGAGCTGGACTTTCCCAACCTGTCCATGGTTGGCGTGGATGACCGGGCAGCCGCCTATCAGGCAGTGTCCTACCTCATCCAGCAGGGCCATCGCAAAATCGCCGTGCTGGGCGGCCCGGCCACGAGCCACCCCAGCATGATGCGCCGTCAGGGTGCGCAGCAAGCCATGGAGGATGCGGGCATTCGCTTTGAGGACAAGCTCTACGGCCTGTCCAACTACGATTTCGAGTCCGCGTATCACGCCATGAATGGGCTTCTGGCCCGCCGGGCTGAGTTCACTGCCCTGTTTGCCATGAGCGATGTGATCGCCTTTGGTGCCATCCGGGCGCTGGTGAGCGCTGGGCTCCGGGTGCCGGAGGATGTTTCGGTCATCGGCTTTGATGGCATTACGATGTCCCGCTACTGTGTGCCTGTGATGACCACCATCGTACAGCCCAGCGAGCAGATCGCTCTGCAGAGCATTGAGCTGCTGGTGCGGCAGATCGAGCACGGCACCCCCGCTCAGACCGTGACGTTGCAGCCGGAGCTGCAGCAGGGCGAAAGCGTAAGGGCAATTTAAATATTGTATTCCCTCCGTCGAAAGACGGAGAGTATATAGTTGATCTGTAATTTTAATAAGAAGGAGAACTTATTATGAAAAAGATGATCACTCGTCGTAACTTCCTGAAGGCCGCTGGCGTTTCCGCCGCTGCTCTGGGTCTGGCTGCCTGCGGCGGTTCTTCCAGCAGCACCGCTTCCTCTGCCGCCGGTTCTACCGCTGCTTCCAGCACCGCTGCAAAGGCAGATGGCAAGGTCTACTACCTGAACTTCAAGCCCGAGCAGGATCAGGCTTGGCAGGATTTGGCTAAGGTCTACACCGAGGAGACCGGCGTGCCCGTGACCGTGGTCACCGCTGCTTCCGGCCAGTACGAGACCACCCTGATGAGCGAGATGGAGAAGAGCGAGGCTCCCACCCTGTTCCAGGTGAATGGTCCTGTGGGTCTGGCAAACTGGAAGGATTACTGCTACGACCTGTCCGGCAGCCAGCTGTACGGTGAGCTGACCAGCGATTCCTTCGCACTGAAGGATGGCGACGCCGTTGCCGCTATCGCCTATGTTATCGAGACCTACGGCATCATCTACAACAAGGAGCTGCTGACCGCCGCTGGCTATACCCAGGACGACATCAAGGGCTTTGACGATCTGAAGAAGGTCGCTGACGACATCCAGGCTCGCAAGGCTGAGCTGGGCGTGGACGGTGCCTTTACCTCCGCTGGTATGGATGGTTCTTCTGACTGGCGTTTCAAGACCCACCTGGCCAACCTGCCCATCTACTACGAGTACAAGGCAGACGGCATCAGCTCCACCGACGCCATCAAGGGCACCTATCTGGACAACTACAAGCAGATCTGGGACCTGTACATCACCGACTCCACCTGCGACCCCAAGCTGCTGGCTTCCAAGACCGGCAACGACGCTGTGGCGGAATTCGTGGACAAGAAGGCTGTGTTCTATCAGAACGGCACTTGGGCTTACGGCGATGTTTCCAGCCTGGGTGACGACAACCTGGGCATGCTGCCCATCTACATCGGCGTAGAGGGCGAAGAGAACCAGGGCTTGTGCACCGGTTCCGAGAACTTCTGGTGTGTCAACAACGCCGCTTCTGAGGCCGACATCCAGGCCACGCTGGACTTCCTGTACTGGTGTGTCACCTCCGACAAGGGCACCAGCGCCATGGCCGACGACATGGGCTTCGTGATCCCCTTCAAGGCTGCCAAGGATTCCACCAACCCCCTGATCGGCATCGCAAACCAGTATGTGGCCGACGGCAAGACCAGTGTGGACTGGTGCTTCTCCACCATGCCTTCCGAGGAGTGGAAGA
>CABQHF010000094.1 GCA_902463905.1 uncultured Faecalibacterium sp.
CGCTCTCGTCCAGCAGGTCGGCGGCGGCGCAGGTGGTCTGGCGCTCGTCCCACATCCGCACGGGCAGGCCGCTCCACAGTTCCACGGTCTTGGCCAGCTTGCGGCTCTTTGCGGCGCGTTCGCCCTCAGTGCCGTCCATGTTCATCGGCAGGCCGATGACGATAAGCTCAGCGCCGATCTCTTTGGCCACTTCGCACACCCGCGCGGCTACCTTGTTGCGGGCCTTGAGGGTGATCTGCGGGGTGATGGGCGAGGTGAGGAATTCGGTATGGTCGCAGGTGGCAAGGCCGGTGCGGCTGTCCCCGTAATCGACGGCTAAAATTTTCATGGAGTTGTTCCTTTCTTGTTGAAAACTGCTTCCAGTGTACCACAGCACCCCGGCCAATGCAAAGGAAACGGGTGGTTTTGCAGCATTTTTCGTGTTACAATACAACTGACAGACTTTCAGAAAGAGCGGGAAAAAGCAACTGCTCTCTGCGTCGAAGATAAAAAGGAGGCAAGACCACCATGCTCAAATTGGTTCTGGGCGGCTCCGGCAGCGGCAAGACCACCCTGCTATACGCCCGCATCAAGGCGCGGGCCGAGGCCGGGCAGCGCAGCATTCTGTTGGTGCCGGAACAGTTCACCTCCAGCACCGAGGGACGCATCTACCGGGAACTGGGGGATGCGCTCTCCGGCATGGTGGACAGCTATTCCTTCACCAGCCTGGCGGAACACATCCTCTCGGCCGAGGGCGGCGCAGCGGTGCAGACCCTCTCGGATGCGGGCCGTGCCGTGCTGGTGCGCCGCACGCTGGAAGAGCTGCAGGACACGGTACAGTATTATTACCGCCACCGACGCAGTGCGGCGTTCTGCCAGATGGCCGCTGAGACCATCGACGAGCTGAAAAGCGCCGGTCTTTCGGGGCAGCAGCTGTACCGGCTGGCCCAGGGGTGCGGCTCCGGCAGCGGCAAGCTCACCGAGCTGGCATTGATCCTGCAGGGCTATGAAACGCTGCTGGCCGGTACCGGCATGGATCCCTCCGACCGGCTGGAGCTGGCGGCGGACCGGCTGGAAGCTGCCCTTGCCCGCGGCAGCCTGCCGGAGTTTTTGCAGGAGCGGGCCGTGTTCATTGACGAATTCGATACCTTCAACGCCCCCAAAAAGCGGCTGCTGGCGGCACTGCTCACGGCACTGCCGCAGGTGACGGTGGCCCTGTGCGATGACGGCGCCCCGCTGGTGCCGGGGGACACCGGGCTGTTTGCCGGTGCCAAGCTGGTGGCGGCACAGCTGCGGCAGCTGGCCCGCAAGAGCGGCACCGAGGCGGCCGCCCCGGAGCTGCTGCGGCGGGATCTGCGCCACAAGGACGCACCGGGCCTTGCCGCGGTGACCCGGCTGCTGGAAGGCGGTAGCGCGGAAGAAACGCAGGCACCGGAGGTGCGGCTGTTCCCGGCAGCCAGCCGCGAAGAGGAGGCCCGGTGCGCAGCGGCCGCCATCCGCCGCCTGATGCGGCAGGGGGTGCGGTGCGGCAAGATCGCCGTGGTCTGCCGCGACATTGCAAAATACCGGGCGGCCGTGCGGTATGAGTTCCGCATGGCGGACATCCCGCTGTACTGCGACGAGCCCACGACCCCGGAGTTCAGCGCCCCGGCCACGGCGGTGCGGGCCTTGCTGGCCCTGCTGCGGGGTGCGGACATGACCGAGCAGCTTACCGTGCTGGCCAAGACCGGGCTGTGTGCGCTGTCAGAAGAGCAGGTGTGTGCGCTGGAAAACTATGCCTACACCTGGTCGCCCAATGCGGCGGCCTGGCGGGCCGAATTCGCCAAAAACCCAAAGGGCTTTGGTGAAAACGAGCTGACCGACGAGGATCGGCAGAATCTTGCCTGGGCCGAGGACGCCCGCCGGAAGCTGGTGGACGCCGTGGACACCCTGCGCGGAAAGGTGAAGGGCGGCAACGCGGAGCAGATCAGCCGGGCTGTTTATTTCTGCCTGAAGGAGCTGGGGGCCGAGGAACAGCAGGCCGGGCTGGTGGAGGATATCCGCGCGGCACGGGGCATCCCGGCGGCGGAGGAAGCCGCCCGCGAGTGGAACGTGGTGATGCAGCTGCTGGACGAGATGGCCAGCCTGCTGGGGCAGCAGAGCGTGACCGTGGCCGAGTACGAGGACCTGTTCGGCCTGCTGCTGCGTTCGTCCGACCTGGGGCATATCCCCCAGACACTGGACGCCGTGGTGCTGGCCAGCGCGGGCAAGATGCGTCTGGACGCGCCGGATTATGTGTTCGTGCTGGGGCTGGCAGAAGGGGAGTTTCCCTGTGCACCGGCCGAGAGCGGCCTGCTGACCCACGCCGACCGTGACGCGCTGATGGCCCAGCAGGTGGAACTGCCGGACTGCTTTGAGAACCGGGTCATCCGGGAGCAGGTGTGCTTTTATAAAGCGCTCACTGCCCCGGCAAAGGGGCTGTGGCTCAGCTGGCCCAAGGGACAGGGCCAGACCCTGTGCGCGGCGGTGGAGCCCCTTGTGGATGCACTGCACCCGGCTGCCCCGGAACTGGAGCTGACCGACCTTGCCGCCACCCCGGCGGACGGTCTGGACACGCTGGGCGGCGGCTGGCTGCTCACCGATGTGGAGCGCGCCAGCCTGACCGAGGCCCTGCACACCCCCGGTGCCGGGCAGCCGAAGGGCCTTGCCCTGCTGCACCGCATGGAAGAGAACCCGCCCCGGCAGGTGTACGACCTGCCCGCGCTGGAAACGCTGCTGGGCCGGAGGCTCCGCGTCTCGCCCAGCCAGCTGGAAAAATACTATACCTGCCGGTACGGCTATTTTCTGCAATATGTGCTGGGGCTGAAGCCCCGCAAACGGGCGGAGCTTTCCGCCGACCAGAGCGGCACCCTGATGCACTGGGTGCTGCAGATGGCACTGGACCCCCACCCGGGGCCGGACAACCCCTGTGCGGCCCTGCAGCCCTATCTGGAACTGGATGACGAAGCCATGGCCGCGCTGGCCGGGCTGCTGGTGGACGAGTATGCAAAGCGCTTTCTGCCGGAGGACACGGCCCGCTTTGCCTACCTGCTCTCCCGGCTGAAAAAGAGCATGACCGGCCTGCTGTGCTACCTGCGGGACGAACAGAACCAGTCCCGGTTCCGTCCGGTGGCCTGTGAGCTGAAGATCGGCAGCGGGGCCGACGCCGTGCCCGGGCAGCTGTATCACCTGTCGGACGGGCGCACCGTGCAGCTCATCGGTACGGTGGACCGCGCCGACGAGTGGGTGGAAGAGGACGGCACCCGCTGGGTGCGGGTGGTGGACTACAAGACCGGCACCAAGAAACTGGACCTGAAAGAAGTGTACTGCGGGCTGGACTGCCAGATGCTGCTGTACCTGTTCAGCCTGACCCGCGACCCCAGCGGACGCTTTACCGGGGCGGAACCGGCGGGCGTGCTGTATCTGCTGGCCGACCCTGCCCCGGAGACCACCACCCGCGAAAAGGCCGCCCGCAGCGTGGAATATCAGCTGGACGGTCTGGTGCGGGACGAACAGAAGGTGTTCGATGCCATGGACGCGGATGAGACGGGCCGGTATCTGCCCTTCGGCTACCGCAACGGCGCGCCCAGCCCTTACCAGAAGGACAAGCGTGCTGACATCGCCAAGCTCAACCGCATCCGGCTGCATCTGGATGACCTCGTCACCCGGATGGGGGAGCAGCTGTACGGCGGGCAGATCGCTGCCGAGCCGCTGGTGGTCAGCACCAACCGCAGCCCCTGCGCCTGGTGCGATTATGATTTTATCTGCTGCCATGAGACCGGCATCGGGGAGCGGGGCCTGGAAGCCCCGGCAAAGCCCTTTGAGCCGGAAGCAGCAGAGGATGAGGAGGAACCGACATGAGCGAACCCAGATGGACGCCTGCCCAGCGTGCCGCCATCGACGACCGGGGCGGGGCGCTGCTGGTGAGTGCGGCGGCCGGCAGCGGCAAGACGGCGGTGCTGACCGAGCGCGCTGTGCGCCTCATCACCGACCCGGAGCACCCGGTGGACGCCGACCGGCTGCTCATCGTCACCTTTACGAATGCGGCGGCGGCGGAGCTGCGGGCCCGCATCGGGCAGGCACTGCTGCGCCGCTGCCAGCAGGAGCCGGGCAACACCGCCCTGCGCCGTCAGCGCATGCTGCTGCAGCGTGCACCCATCTGCACCATGGACGCGTTCTGTCTGGACCTGCTGCACAAGCATTTTCAGGCGCTGGATATCCCGCCGGATTTTGCCCCGGCAGACCCCGGCAGCGTGGAGCTGCTGCGCACGGCGGCACTGGCCGAAACGCTGGAGCACGCCTACGCAGACCCGGATTTCTGCGCCTTTGCCGACCTGTACGGCAAGGGCCGCACCGACAAACCGGCGGGGGACACCATCCTGCAGGTGTATGATTTCCTGCGGGCACTGCCGGACTACGACCGCAAGCTGGACGAATTTCTGGCTCCATGGCAGCAGGAAAACGGCTTTGACGCCGCCTGCTGGCATGACTTGCTGCTGGCGCAGGCAGCCCGCGATGCAAAGGCGGCCCGCGAGCTGCTGTGCGCCGCCCAGCAGGACTGCCGGGAGGACTATGCCCAGGAAATGGCGGAGGCCGGAGAAAAAAAGACCCCGGCGGCCATCCGGAAAGCGGAAGCAGCGGTGGCCGAAAAATACGCCGACGCGCAGGGCCGTCTGGAACGCTCTGCCGCCCTGCTGGGCGAGGTGGAGCGGCTGGCACAGGCAGGGGAGTGGACGCCCCTGTATGACCGGCTCACTCCCTTTGTGCTGGGCATGGAAGAGCAGCCCGGCCTGAAGGGCATGAAAAAACGGCTGAAGGGCGACCGCAAGACGGCCATCAAGACCCGTGCTGACGAGGCCGCCGACCTGTTTGTTCAGATCACCGAGCTTGTCTCCTGCAGCGAGGAAGAAGCGGAAGCCGACCGGCAGGCGGCCCTGCCCCGGCTGCAGGCCCTGTTTGCGGCGGTGCGGGATTTCGACGCCCGGTTCTCGGCCAAAAAGCGGGAGCGCAAGCTGCTGGAATTCAGCGACTTTGAACACTTTGCCCTGCGGCTGCTGCGCAGCCCGGACGGCACCCCCACCCCGCTGTGCGGGAGCATCCGGCAGAACTATGCTGCCGTGATGGTGGACGAATATCAGGACACCAATGCGTTGCAGGATGCCCTGTACCGCTGCCTTGCCTCCCCGGCGGGGGATGACCTCTTTCTGGTAGGCGACCTGAAGCAAAGCATCTACCGCTTCCGGCAGGCCGACCCCAGCATCTTCCGGGAAAAGCTGGACAGCTGGCCTCTTCTGCCCGGAGGGGCGGCCCGCCCGCGCCCGCCGGAGGGTGTTGCCGGGCAAAACGCCCTGCTGGCGCTGGATGCGAATTTCCGTTCGGCCCCGCAGGTGGTGGAGGGCATCAACTTCATTTTTGAACAGCTCATGACCCCGCAGCTGGGCGATACCGCTTACGGTGACGGGCAGCGGCTGGTGTGCGGCGCACCGGGAGATTACTCCGGCAGCGTGGAAGCACAGTTTCTGCCGGACGATGAAGCGGAGACGGACGCAGCATGGATCGCCCGGCGCATCGAAGAATTGGTGGCCGCCGGGGAGCCGGTGCGGGAGGGCAGCACGACCCGCCCGGTGCAGTACGAGGACTGCTGCATCCTGCTTTCGGCCCGCGGGGACTTCCCGGCCTATGTGGAAGCTCTCACGGCCCGGGGCATCCCGGTGTATGCCGACGCCCGGGAAAACCTGATGGAAGCACCCCACATCCGACCGCTCATCTCGCTGCTGAAGGTCATCGACAACCCGGCGCAGGATATCTATCTGGCTGCGGCCATGCTGGGGCCGGTGTTCGGCTTTACGGATGACGACCTGGTGCGGCTGCGGGCACAGAGCGCCGCGCTGCAGGAGGAACAGAACGCCGGAAATGCCGGAAAGCCCGCCCGCATGAGCCTGTACGGTGCGCTGCTGCTGGCGCGGCAAGGCCCGGCGGAGGACCCCTTCACCCAAAAGGTGAACGATTTTTACGACAAGCTCACGGCTCTGCGGCAGATGGCCCGCAGCGTGCCTGCAGAGCAGCTGCTGGAAGAAATATTTGCCACCACCGGCTACCTTGCCGCACTGGGGGTGACCGAGAACGGTGCCCGCCGCCGGGAGGATGCCCGGCGGTTCGCCTCTTTCTGCGCGGCGTCCGGTGCGGGCGGCATCTCGGCACTGGTGCGCGCCATCGACGCGGCGGCGCTGGCCGGTTCCACCGGACAGGACACCACCCCCGGCGGGGCAAGGCCCGGCTGTGTGACCGTGATGACCATCCACCGCTCCAAGGGCCTGCAGTTCCCGGTGGTGTTCGTGGCCGATACCGGGCGGCGGTTCAACGCGGCCGATACCCGGCAGCCGGTGCTGCTGCACCGGGAATACGGGGCAGGTCTGCGGCTGCGGCCGGAACAGGGCGAGGGCGCCTATAAAACGGCGGCCTACACCGCGCTGGCCGAGGTGCACGGGCAGGAGCTGCGCAGCGAGCAGATGCGTCTTTTGTATGTGGCCCTGACCCGCGCACAGGACAGGCTCATCCTCACGGTGCCGCTGGGTATCGGCAAGACCGCGAACCCCTTTGCCAAAGCGGCGGCGTTTCTGGCGGCGGGAGCGGGCTCCACCCTGCACGGGCAGGCAAACTGCTTTGCCGACTGGCTGCGGGCGGCGCTGCTGGTGCACCCCTGCGGCGGGCAGCTGCGGCGATTGGCAGGGGATCTGGAGCTGCCCTTTGCGGTCACCCGCAGTACGGTGGTCATCACCCTGCCGGAAACGACGCAGCCGGAGCAGGAACAGCAGCCTGTAGAGCCGGAGCCGACTGCCCCGGCGGCCGCGGACCCGGCCCTTGTGGAACAGCTGCGGGCGGGCTTTGCCTGGCAGTACCCGGCGGCAGCCCTGGCCGGGGTGCCTGCCAAGGTCAGCGTGACCAGCATCGTGCACAAGGCGGAGCAGACCACGCTGGAGCGGCCGGGCTTCCTCTCCAAAGACGGCCTGACCGCCGCCGAGATGGGCACGGCCCTGCATGCATTTCTGGAGCACGCCGATTTTGCGGCGCTGGCAGAGGCAAAAGCAGCCGGGACGCTGGACGAAGCCATCGGGGCGGAACGTGACCGGCAGGCGGCTGCACAGCTCACCGCACCGGAGATCGCCGCAAAGCTGGATGCCGTGCGCATCCGCCGCTTTGTGCAGAGCGAGGCCTTTGCAAAGATCTGCGCGGCACAGCAGGTGCTGCGGGAGCTGGCATTTATTACAGCACTGCCCGCCGCCGAGGTGCTTGCCGCCCAGGGAAGCCCGGCCCCGGACACGGCCCCGGAAGCGCAGGTGCTGGTGCAGGGCATCGCAGACCTTGTGCTGGTGTACCCGGACCATCTGGAACTGCTGGACTACAAGACCGACCGCCGCAAAACAGCCGCGGATTTTGTGCGGGCCTACAAACCCCAGCTGGACCTGTACGCGCTGGCCGTCGGCAAACGCTTTGCCCCGAAGCCGGTGACCTATAAAGGCATCTACTCGCTGGAACTGGGCAGGTTGATCGAGGTATGAGGCCGATTCATATTTTTCTCGTAAAACGCATAAAAAGTGCTTGACAGGCCCCTGCGGCTGTGGTAAAATAACCGGGTAAAGAAAGCAGCTACGGCCTGTGCCGCGCTCGCCTTGTGGGGTCAGAATCCCCGGGCTATACCCAAGTGCATCTGTTCTTTGAGCAGATTGCGGCTTTGTGTGAATTTTGCGCGGCTGTCCAGAAACTGGGCGGCCGCGTTTTCTATTGCCAATATTGCAACACTATGGATTTTGTTTGGAGGTGCATTCATTATCGCTACCGCTG
>CABQHF010000095.1 GCA_902463905.1 uncultured Faecalibacterium sp.
GGCACACATCATTTGTCGGAACGACAACATCATTTTCCGTCAGGAAACATCATGCTGCGCATCGCGCGGCGCCTCATTTTTACAGTTCCTGATAGGCCGCCATCAGGGAGGGGATGAACTGCTTCTTGCGGCTCACCACACCGGGCAGCGTCCAGCTGCCGTCCTCGTTCGGGCGTGTTTCAAAGCCCTCGGCCAGCACCTCCTCGGCATAGCGCCCGGTGCTGATGACCATGCTCTCCTCCTTGGGCACATCGGTGAGCAGCATGTAGATGTCCTCCACATTCTGCTTGTTGCGGGCCTCTTCCAGATAGGGGCGCAGCAGCTCCTCGGCGGCCATCAGGTTCTTGCGGGTCATGTAGCTGCCCTGTGCCACGCCAAAGCGGATATCGCCGCACATGAACACCTTGAAGTCCTGCAGGAACACCTCTTCGGCGGTCTTGCCGTCCAGCTTCTCACCGGCCTCGAACATCTCGTTGGCAAACTCGTCGATGTCCACCCCGGCCAGCTTTGCCAGACGGTTGGCGGCATTCACATCCACCGCCGTGCAGGTGGGGCTGCGGAAGGCCAGCGTATCCGAAAGGATCGCCGCCAGCAGCAGGCCTGCGGTCTGGGGCGGGATCTCCACGCCGTTCTCATCGTACATCTGGGTGACAATGGTGGCGGTGCATCCCACCGGCTGATTGCGGAAGTACACCGGGCCGCTGGTCTCCAGACTGCCGATGCGGTGATGGTCGATGATCTCCAAAATCTCGGCCTGATCAAAGCCCTCCACCGCCTGGGTGGATTCGTTGTGATCCACCAGGATGATGCGGCGTTTGCGCAGGTTGATGATGTTGCGGCGGCTGACCATTCCGCAGTATTTGCCCTCCTCATCCAGAATGGGGAAATAGCGGTGGCGCACCTTGGCCATCACGCGGGTGACGTCGGCCACCGGGGTGACGAGGGTGAACTTCATGATACCATCGCGGGTCATGTAATAGGAGATAGGTGCGCACTGGCTGATGAGCTTGCCGGCGGCGTAGGTGTCCACCGGGGTGGTCATGATGGCAACGCCGGTCTCGTCTGCGATGCGCTGGATGGTGCGGCCCACCTTGGAGCCATTGCAGATGATGAGCAGCGAGGCCTCTTTTTCAATGGCGCACAGCTGGCTCTCGTAGCGGTTGGTCAGGATGACGATGTCGCCCTTTTCCACCGTGCTCTCCAGCATTTCGGGCGTGGCGGTGCCGATGCGGATGTGGCCGGTGGTGCACACATCATCCTCGTGGCCCACCACCATGGTGCCCTTCAGCGTTTCCAGAATATTCCGGAAGCTGGTGCAGCTCTTGGCCAGGATCCCGGTATCGAACACATCCATGTTGGCGGTGGCGATATCCTTCACCGTGATCACGCCCTCCAGCTCGTTGTCCGGGCTGGTGACCGGCAGCGTGTCGATCTGCTGGTCGCGCATGATCTCCCACGCCTTGCGCAGGCTGGTGGAACCGGGGATGCCGGGCATCACGCGGTAATCCACATCGCGGATCTTGGGGTTCACGTCGGTGCACATGCGCGGCGGCTTGACGCCGAACTTCTTGAGCACGAACTCGGTCTCCTGGTTCATCTTGCCGGCGCGGCGCGCCTCACAGACAAGGTCACTGGTCTTGTTTTTCAGCTCTGCATAGGCGATGGCCGAGCAGATGGAGTCGGTGTCCGGGTTGCGGTGCCCGATGACCACGACTTTATGGGCTGTCTTTGGCATAATTTTCCCCCTTTTATGGGTCTGCTTCTTATCATTCTGCGCCGCCCGGAGGCCCCCTGCACGGACCCAGTGGCTGCGGCTTTATTTTAGCACAATTGTCTGCGGGGGTAAAGTGGGGCAAACGCACCCAGCTTCATTCTTTTTTGCGGCTGCCGCCGCGCCTGCGGCCGTTCCGGCACATCTTGACAAAATGCGCCGGAAACCGTATGCTGATGTTCAGCAGCTTTCTGCAAAATTGTACAACATTTCATAAATAATGGAGGACGCCCCCATGAAAAAAGCACTCCGCACCCTGCTTGCCGTGCTGGCCCTGACCCTCTGTCTCTGCCTGCCGGCCTTTGCGCAGGAACCCAAAGCCGCCCAGCCCGCCGCAAAAGAGGAAAAGACCGTCACCGATCTGACCGGCTTTGCCGATTTCATGCGCAACTCTGTAGGCTTTACCACCAACCTCGGCGGCCCCTACCGGTTCGCTGCCGCAGACCACCGCTCGCCCGCTCAGGCCTATGGCGAAGCCCCTGCAGAGGGTGCTGTCGCCGTGCTGCGGCTTTTCAGCCGCGCCGAGGATCGCAGCACCGCCATCAATACCAGCGGCCACGCGTTTGTCACGGTGACCAATATCTCAGAGCAGAGCATCAACGTGGGCGGACTGCTTATCGCCCCCAATATGTCCGTGACTATCGGCACCCGAGGCAACCGCAGTGAGCACGCGGGCATCTGGTACAATCTGGAGGGCTACTATAAATATTATCTGTCCAACTCGTATTACCAGAATCTGTACGGTATTCAGGTCTCTCTGGATCAGAGCCAGCTGGACACCGTGAACCAGAACCTTGCCCGGGCGGATCACTGGTCGGCGCTCTACAACTGCGCCGCTTTCTCTACCGCTCTCTGGAACTCCGTCTGCTCCGACACCCTCTCTGCCGGAGATCTTTACACCCCGGCTGCCCTGCGGGACGATATGCTGGCAAAATACCCGGATAAGGTCGTATTCGGCCCCACCGTCCCCTATGATTACATCGTTTACTACGGCAAGAACCTGACCCCCAGCAAAGAGTTTACTTAACACAATTTTTTCATTTCTTGTATACAACTTCTTGTATTTCTGCGCCGTCCGCTGTATGATAGGGACGTCTGCATCAAGTTCTTTTCATCCTGCGGAGGTTCTTCCATGACGACCATCAAAAAACCAACCAACCCGCTTTTCACCCGGCAGGCGCTGGTGGCGCTGCTGCTGCCCCTGATCGCCGAGCAGGCCCTGAGTGTGACCATCGGCCTGGCCGACACCCTGATGGTGTCCTCGGTGGGCGAAGCCGCCGTTTCCGGCGTGAGCCTTGTGGACAGCTTCAACACCCTGATGATCCAGGTAATGAGCGCCCTTGCCACCGGCGGTGCCGTGGTCACCAGCCAGTACATCGGCCACCGGGAGCCTAAGAACGCCAAGGCTGCCGCCGCACAGATCTTATTTGTGCTGTCCAGCTTCAGCCTGGTGGTGGCCGCCGTGGTCGTAGTGGGCCGCCACGCCATCCTGCGGGGCATCTTTGGTTCCATCGATGCCGATGTGATGCGCTACGCCGAGACCTACTTCCTGCTCTCGGCCCTGAGCTATCCCTTCATCGGCCTGTACAACGCCGGTGCGGCCCTGTTCCGGGCACAGGGCAACAGCAAGATCAGTATGCTGTCCAGCCTGGTGATGAACGTGATCAACATCGGTGGCAACGCGGTGCTCATCTACGGCTTCGGCATGGGGGTCATGGGCGCGGCGCTGGCCAGCCTGATCTCCCGCGCTGTCGCCTGCATCGTGGTGCTGTATCTGCTGCAGAAACCCGCCTGCCCCCTGCGGGTGGACGGCCTGCGGGCCCTTGCACCGGACGGCGGCCTCATCCGCCGCATCCTGCGGGTGGGCATCCCTGCCGGCATCGAGAACGGCATGTTCCAGATCGGCAAGCTGTCGGTGTCCAGCCTGACTTCCACCCTGGGCACGGCAGCCATTGCGGCCAACGCCGTGGCCAATACCACCACCACCTTCCTGAATATCCCGGCCAATGCCGTGGGCATGGCCGCCCTCACCGTGGTAGGCCAGTGCCTGGGTGCCGGGGAGAAGGAGCAGGCCGTGTATTATTCCCGCCGCCTGCTGCTCACCGCCTACTGCGGTGCCTGGGTGATGAACATCTCCGCCTTCCTGTTCGCCAACAAATTTGCCATCTCCCTGTTCAACCTCTCGCCGGAGGCCCAGGCCATGGCCCTGCAGGTGATGGTGTGGTTCAACTTCGTGTCCCTGTTCTTCTGGCCCTCCAGCTTCACCCTGCCCAACATCCTGCGCGCCGCCGGTGACGCCCGCTTCACCATGGCCGTGAGCATCCTTTCCATGTGGGTGTTCCGGGTGGGCTTCTGCTATGTGATGGTGCTGGGTTTCCACGGCCGGCTGCTCTCCATCTGGATGGGTATGTTCCTGGACTGGGTGTTCCGCTCCCTGTGCTTCTTCGTGCGCTTCGTGCGCGGGCGCTGGATGGAGCAGAACGTCATCTGAGTGCCGCTTTCTTCCGGCTTTCCGGTCCGCCTGCCTCCCTTGCGGAGAGCAGGCGGACCTTTTTCTTTTTCCACCCGTGCAGGAAAATGCCATTCCGGATCGTATTATAAGCAGAAGGAGCTTATCGGTGCCGGTTTTACGCAGATTCTACAAATAAATCGTGTGTTTTTTGACAAAGTTGTCACCTTTCCTTCTTGTTTTCGCAACATCGTGGGGGTATAATCTTTCAATGCTAAGAGTTTGCCCTGTCGCAAAAAGGAGGCTTTTTCCATGAAACGCAACTGGTTTGCGCGCCACCCCATCGGGTTCATGGCGCTATACTTACTGCTGTATCTGTCTGCATTCAATTTTCTGGAGACGCAGATCTCCATGCCCCATGTCCTGCTGGTGCACTGCAGGCTGGACGATCTGATTCCCTTCTGCAAATATGCCATCGTGCCCTACTTTGCATGGTTCGCGTGGATCCCCTTCACCCTGTTCTTCCTGCTGTGGAAGGCCCCGCGGGAGGATTTCTGGCGGCTGTGCCTGCCGCTGTTCGGCGGCATGACCATTGCACTGGCCTGCTATGTCATCGTGCCCACCGGCCTTGCCCTGCGGCCCTACTATGTGCCGGGCAATGACATCTTTGCCCGCACCGTGCGGATGCTGTACCGCACCGACACTGCCACCAACGTGTGCCCGTCCATCCATGTGTTCAACTCGGTCACCCTGCTGCTGGCCTACTACCGCTGCCGCATCTTTGAGCAGCCCCGCTACCGCTGGATGCGCCCGGCCGCCGCCGTGCTGTGCTTCTCCATCGTGTGCTCCACCATGCTGCTCAAACAGCACAGCTGCATCGACGTGGTGCTGGGTACCGCGCTGGCGCTGGCACTGGATGCACTGTTCAACCGCGCCGCAGAGCGCAGCGAACAGCCGCAGATCTGGCACGCATAAACCCAACCTGCATCTTTCAAAAGCGCCCCGTACCTGCACATTTTTGTGCCGGGCACGGGGCGCTTTTCTGCTGGCGCTGGAGGGCACCAGAAAGATGCTGACCCCCGGCAAGCCCCGGCCGGAAGCCGCCGGGCAGTGAGCCGCACAAAAGGGCGGCAGCGCATTGGTTGCAAGTGCGCTGCCGTCCTTTTGTTTATGTTTCGATTCAGAACAGGCCCTCCGGCAGGCAGACGTCCCGCTTTGGCACCTTTGCCCAGGAAAACGCCGGGATGAGGCTCTCCGGCCTGCAGGGTGCCGGTTCCGGTTGCAGGCCGTAGGCGTAGGCCAGCTTGCCCACGATCTCCTGCGCGGTGTACTTTGCCCGCAGGTTCTCCAGGCTCTGGTCCCCGTCCCGCTTGGACAGCCGCCGCCCGTCCGGGGCCAGCAGCAAGGGGCAGTGGGCAAACTGCGGGGCCGGCAGGCCCAGCAGACGGTACAGGTACAGCTGCCGTGCCGTGGAGGACAGCAGATCCGACCCGCGCACCACCTCGGTGACCCCCATGCGGGCGTCATCCACCACCACGGCCAGCTGATAAGCGAACACACCGTCCGCCCGGCGCAGGTAGAAGTCGCCGCAGTCCCGCAGCAGGTTTTCTGTGTGGGGGCCCATGCAGCCGTCCACGAAGGTGATCTCCTCGTCCGGCACCCGCACCCGGTAGGCCGGAGCCTTCTTTTTGCGCTTTTCAGCGATCTCAGCGGCGGTCAGGCCCCGGCAGGTGCCGGGATAGATCACATTGCCGTCCGAGGTGTGGGGCGCACTGGCCGCGTGCAGCTGGGCGCGGGAGCAGAAGCAGGGGTACACAAGGCCCTGTGCTTCCAGCTTTTTATACTGCGCGGTGTAGATGTCCGCGCACTCGCTCTGGTAATAAGGCCCGTGGGGGCCGCCGGTGCTGCCGCCCTCGTCCCACACAAGACCCAGCCATGCAAGGTCCTGCTCCAGCAGGTCCGCGTAAATGCGCGGGCAGCGCTCGGCGTCCAGATCCTCGATGCGCAGCACAATGCGGCCGCCCTGACTTCTGGCGCTGAGCCAGGCCAGCAGGCTGCAGGCCAGGTTGCCCAGGTGCAGCCGACCGCTGGGGCTGGGCGCAAAGCGCCCGACCACAGCCCCGCTCACAGGATCAGCTTCCACTGCCCATCCTGGGGCTGGAAGATGGGGGTGTTGTAGTAGGCGGCGCAGGCATTGGCCAGATATTCCGCATCCTTGCAGCTGGCGGTCTCCATCGCCGAGTGCATGGCCAGCTGACCCACACCGATATCCACCATGGGCATCAAAATCTGGCGGCCCAGCAGGTTGCCCAGCGTGCTGCCGCCCGCCACATCGGCGCGGTTGGCGAAGGTCTGCACCGGCACCCCGGCCTTTTCACAGATGGCGGTAAAGGCGGCACCGGTCAGGCCGCTGGTGGTGTAGGTCTGACGGGCGTTGTACTTGAGGATGACGCCGCCGCCCATGTTCACCGGCAGCTTCTGGTCGCTCTTTTCCGGGTGGTTGGGATGGATGGCGTGGCCGTTGTCGGCGCTGAGCAGCAGGCAGTTGGTGCGGGCGCGGATGCTCTGCTCCTTCGTCACGCCAAGGCTCTCCTCAATGCGGGCCAGCACATCGCTCATCAGGCTGCCCTGTGCACCCTGCCGACTGGAAGAGCCGACCTCTTCGTTGTCGAACATCACCCAGATGTCGCCGCGGCCCGCTTCCTCGCCGCGCCCCTGCAGGAAACCGTACAGGGTGGCGTAGGCGCATTCCAGGTCGTCGATGCGGCCGGACATGAAATATTCGCCCTGCAGGCCCACACGCTGGGCCTTTTCGGTGATGCAGAGCACCAGGTCGGTGGCCAGAATATCCTCCGCCTTTACCCCTGCCTCGGCGGCAAGGGTGTCCTTCAGGCAGCCGCCCTCGGCCCCGAAGATGGGCTGCAGGTCCACCTGCGGGTTGTAGTTCAGACCGGTGTTGGCCTCCCGGTTGAAGTGGATGCAAAGGTTCGGGATGCAGGCCAGTGCCCGTTCCGGGTGCACAAGACGGCTCTCCACGCCGTCGGCGGTGCGCACCAGCAGGCGGCCTGCCACGCTCAGGGGCCGGTCGAACCAGGTGGACATCAGCATGCCGCCATAGCCCTCCACCTCGGCGCGGGCAAAGCCGTGGTCGGCCCCGTCCAGCGTCTTGATGCGCCAGGTGGGCGAGTCACTGTGGCTGGCTGCGGCGTGCCAGCCGGTGAGCGGGCCTTTGGGCATCCGCCAGGCCAGAATGGCCGAGCCGTTGCGGGTGGTGTAGTATCTGCCGCCGGGCACAAGGTGCCATGCCGCGCTCTCCGGGCAGTTCCGGTAGCCCTCGGCTTCCAGAATGGCTGCAGCCGCAGCCGTGGAGTGGAACGCGCTGACGCCGGCGTTCAGAAACGCAAACAGATCTTCCATGGAAAATGCATTGTTTTGCATGGGGATGCTTCCTTTCGCTTTTACTGATTCTACTTATTATAAGCCCTTGCTCTGCAAAGGTCAATGCACACAAAAAAGCCGCCGCAGGCGGCAATGCCTGCGGCGGCGGGAAAGCCGGCTGCTCAG
>CABQHF010000096.1 GCA_902463905.1 uncultured Faecalibacterium sp.
TGAGCTGGATGCCCTTCAGGTCACCGCCGAAGTAGTCCTCGTTCAGGTGGCCGCCCGTCTCGTTGGGCTGCCAGAAGGGCTCGGCGTGCTTGTCGGCCTGATACAGTCGGTCCGGGAAGGGCATGGGCTTGTTCTCCACACCCTCGCAGAAGCGGTCCGGGAAGATCTGGTAGAACACCTTGCCCTTGAAGGTCTCCGGGGTGCGGAAGTCAGCCTCATACACGGTGATCTGCCATTTTTCGCCGTCCTGCCAGCTGACCACGCCGCAGTTGTCCGGCCCGCGCACGATGCGGCGGAAGTCGGTATACAGGTCAAAGTAATAGAAGTACAGGCCCACATCGTTCAGGGTCACATCCACCGAAAAATGGTTCTGTTTGGGGGTCTGACCGTCAAACTTCATGCGGTAATATACCGGTACGTCGTATTTGCCCTCCTTCTGGATCACCAGATGGGGGTCCACATAGCCCAGCTCTTCCGGGATGCAGAGGGTCAGGTGCACGGACTGCCCGGCCCGCACTGCACCAAAGGGCTGCTTGAAATAGGGGTCGTAGCTATTGAACAGACAAGACAAAACTGGGTCGTCCTTTCTCAAAAAAGCCCCGGCGGGCGAAACGCCACCGGGGCTTTGGATTTTTAGCAAACCCTCTCAGGCTGCCTTCGGCATCCAGCTCCCCCGAGGGGGGAGCTTTTTACAAGAGAGGGAAACATTCAGGGAAGATGACGGAGAGGGTTCTTACTTGCCCATGGGCACAGTGGAAGCGTGCCAGATGTCGCGTGCGTAGTCCAGCACGGCGCGGTCGGCGCTGAAGATGCCGCTGTTGGCGGTGTTCTTCAGGCTCATCTGTGCCCACTTCTCACGGTCGCCATACAGCTTCTGCAGGTCGGCCTGTGCACGGCGGTAATCCTTGAAGTCGGCCATGACCATGTACGGGTCGCTGCTGCGCAGGTTCTCGGTGACCTCGTGGAAGTTCTCGCCGTTCCAGCCGCGCTCCAGGAAGTTCAGGGCGCTGTTGGCAACGTCGTCGCCCATGATAAAGGCGTTGGGGTGGTAGCCCACCTGCTTCAGGTTGTTCACCTCGGGGGTCAGCATACCGAAGATCAGCTCGTTCTCCTTACCGGCAGCATCGGCGATCTCCACGTTGGCACCGTCCAGGGTGCCCAGGGTGATGGCACCGTTCAGCATGAACTTCATGTTGCCGGTACCGGAAGCCTCGGTGCCTGCCAGAGAGATCTGCTCAGAGACCTCGGCAGCGGGCATCAGGTGCTCGCTCAGGGAGACGCAGTACTCTTCCAGATAGACCACGCGCAGCTTCTCGCGCACGGCGGGGTCGTTGTTGATCAGGTCGCCCAGCTTGCAGATCATGCGGATCATCTGCTTTGCCATGTAGTAGCCGGGAGCAGCCTTTGCGCCGAAGATGTAGGTCTTGGGGATGAAGTCGGCGTTGGGGTTCTCCTTCAGGTACAGGTACTGGGCAGCAATGTTCAGGGCATTCAGGTGCTGGCGCTTGTACTCGTGCATGCGCTTGACCTGGCAGTCAAAGATGGAGCCCGGGTCGATCACCTGGCCGGTGCTCTTTGCCAGGTAGCTTGCAAAGCTCTGCTTGTTGGCCAGCTTGATCTCGTTCAGGCGCTTGAGCACGGTCTTATCGCTCTCAAACTTGTTCAGCTTGGACAGAGCGGAAGCATCCTGCTTGTACTCCTCGCCGATGGTCTCGTCCAGCAGCTGGCACAGACCGGGGTTGGAGGCCAGCAGCCAGCGGCGGTAAGCGATGCCGTTGGTCACGTTCTTGAAGGCCTGCGGCTTGAACAGGTAGTAATCGTGGAAGACGCTGTCCTTGATGATCTCGCTGTGCAGCTTGGACACGCCGTTGATGCTGTTGGCGGTGTAGGCGCAGATGTTGGCCATGCGCACCTGATTGTCGCCGATCAGTGCCATGTAGTCGATCTTGCCCTGGTCGCCGGGGAAAGCCTTGGCCAGCTCTTCGCGGGCACGGCGATCCATCTCGACCACGATCTGGTAGATGCGGGGCAGGGTCATCTTGAAGATGTCCACGTTCCACTTCTCCAGAGCCTCGGCCATAACGGTGTGGTTGGTGTAGGAGAACACCTTCTGGCAGATGCTGAAGGCCTTGTCCCAGCCAAAGCCGCACTCGTCCAGCAGGATCCGCATCATCTCGGGGATAGCCAGGGTGGGGTGGGTGTCGTTCAACTGGATGGCCACCTTATCCGGCAGGTTCTCCAGGGTGGCGTAGCTGGACAGGTGGTTCTGGACGATATCACCGATGGAGGCAGCGGACAGGAAGTACTGCTGGCGCAGGCGCAGGATCTTGCCTTCCACATGGTTGTCGTTGGGGTACAGCACCTTGGAGATGAGCTCGGCGTTGGCGTTCTTGCTCATGGCGGTGTTGTAGTTGCCCAGAGAGAAGCTGGACATATCAAAATCAGGGGCCTTTGCCTGCCACAGACGCAGCTTGGCAACGCCCTTGCCGTCGTAACCCTGCACATACATGTCGGAGGGAACAGCCATGACGCTGTTGTAGTTGGTGTGCTGGATGTAGTGGAAGCCGTTGTCCCAGTTCTCACGGATCTCGCCGTCAAAACGGACCTCCACGGCCTGATCCGGGTGGCTCTTCAGCCACACCTGACCGCCGGGCAGCCAGTTGTCGGCGCGCTCCTGCTGCCAGCCGTCCACGATCTTCTGCTTGAAGATGCCGTACTCGTACAGGATGGAGTAACCAGTGCCGCAGATGCCGGTGGTGGCCATGCCATCCAGGTAGCAGGCTGCCAGACGGCCCAGGCCGCCGTTGCCCAGGCCTGCATCAGGCTCTTCCTCAAAGATGCTGTCCATGTTGATGTCAGCATCGGCCAGAGCTTTCTTGGCCACTTCGTCGAGGCCCAGATTGAACAGGCTCATCTTCAGGCTGCGGCCCATCAGGAATTCCATGCAGAGGTAATACACCTGCTTGGTGCCGGTGCCGATGGCCTTGGACTGGAACTTCTTGTGGTTCTCGCTCATCATCTGACGGCAAATCAGGGCAAGAGAACGGTAGATCTGCTGGTTAGAGGCAACGTTCAGCTCCACGCCGTACTCGCTGGTCAGCTTGTCCTGAAGAATTTTGCCGAATTCTTTTGATGTCATAACTGTACTCCTATCCGCATTCGTACTTGAAATGCTAAAAATCTTGCGTGATGTACGGCCGCTGGTGCATTCCCTCTATCCAATGTGCCGTCAACATAACAACGTTATTATAATATGAACGCCTGCCAAATGCAAGAAATCAATGGATTTTTTCCGTAACTGCCATTTTTTTAACCAACTTTCTGACAAATATGCTGAAATTTCAAAAAATACACTTTTTCTTGATGCTTATTTATATTATAATAAAAAGAGTATACGGGGCATCCGGCATGCTGGCAGGGGTAACTCGGCCAGAAATGTGCCGGGTAACTCGCCCCACGGGTGTCAAAACCGGAAAATGATACCGGGAACGGTATCATCGTCCCGGGAACAAGCAGGAATACACCGCCTTTGGAACGGGCGGGAACGGATAAAAGGGGAAGATACACATGGTCAACAAAGTACGGGTGAACATTGCGGGGACGCCGTATGCCATTGCAACGACGGACTCGGAGAAATATATCCAGTCTCTGGCCAAAAAGCTGGACGAGGACATCACGAAGCTGCTGGACGATAACGAGAACCTCTCGGTGACCAAGGCGGCGGTGTTCTGCGCCATGGATTATCTGGACGAGTACCGCAAGAGCACCGGCAGCGCCGAGAATATGCGCAGCCAGATCCAGGATTACATCGCGGATGCCGCCCGCGCAAAGCTGGCCGAGGACAAGGCCAGGGCCGAGAACGAGGTGCTGCGCCGGGAGGCCGCCGCCCTGCGGGAGCAGTTGGCCAAGGAGCGCCGCCGGGAGAGCCGCCGCGAGGAGCGCGAAGAGCGGGCAGCTGCTGAAGAACAGGCCGATGCGGAGAAAAAACAGGACTGAGTGCTACCTTATGTAAAATATAAATGGAACGGAGAATTATGTCGAAGATTGAGATCCTTGCCCCTGTGGGCAGTGAAGAGATGCTGCACGCCGCCGTGTTCAGCGGAGCAGATGCAGTCTATCTGGGCTTTTCGGGCTTCAATGCCCGCACCGGTGCCGGCAATTTTGACGCCGACAGCCTGAAAGAGGCTGTGCGGTTCTGCCATGCACGCGGGGTGGCGGTGCATGTGGCTCTGAACACCACCGTGTACGGTACCGAGCTGCCCGCGCTGGAACAGGCCATCCGGTCGGTGGCTGCCAGCGGAGCCGATGCCGTGATCTGCCAGGATCTGGCGGTGGCCACCCTGATCGGGAAGATCGCCCCGCAGCTGCCGCGCCACGGCTCCACCCAGATGAGCGTGCACACCCTGCAGGGCGCACTGGAGCTGAAGGAGCTGGGCTTTACCCGGGTCGTGTTGGCCCGTGAACTGAGCCTGCCCGAGGTGGAACACATCACGAAGCACTGCGGCATCGAGACCGAGTGCTTCGTGCACGGTGCGCTGTGCATGAGCATGAGCGGCCAGTGCTACATGTCGGCCTTTCTGGGCGGGCGCAGCGGCAACCGCGGCTCCTGCGCCGGGCCCTGCCGCCTGCCTTTTGAGGCCAACACCCTGCCGGAAGGCAAGCCGGGCCGCCTGCACCACCTGTCGCTGAAGGATAACTCGGTCATCGACCAGCTGGACAAGCTGCAGGCGCTGGGCGTGGCCTCGGCCAAGATCGAGGGCCGTCTGCGCACGCCGGAATATGTGGCGGCGGCGGTCAGCGCCTGTCTGGCGGGCCGCGAGGGCCGCGCCTACGACCGTGATCTGCTGAAGAACGCCTTCAGCCGCTCCGGCTTCACTTCCGGCTATCTGAACGGAAAAATCGACGGCACCATGTTCGGCGTGCGCAGCGAAGCGGACGCCGAGCTGACCAAAAAGACCCTGCCCATGCTGCGGGAGCTCTACCGCCGGGAGCGCTCCCGGGTGCCGGTGACCATGCGGCTGGAGATCGAAGAGGGCGGCGAGAAGCTCACCGTGACCGATGCGGACGGCAATAAAGCGTTTGCCTACGGCGATTTTGAGCCGCAGCCCGCCCGCACCGATCCCACCGAGAGCCTGCGCCGCAGTCTGGCCAAGACCGGCGGCACCCCCTTTGAAGCGGCGGACATCGCCGTGGAGATGGACGGCGGGCCGTGGTTCGTGCCCGGCAGCACGGTGAATGAGCTGCGCCGGGAAGCGCTGGACGCCCTGCTCAAAAAGCGGGAAGTGCTGCGCCCCTGGCCCACCACCGGGGAGCATGTGCCTGCCCTGCCGCAGCGCACCCTGCCGCCGCACCGCACCCTGCGTGCCCGGTTCGAGCGCTGGGATCAGGTGCCGGAACAGGCCCTGAGCGGAGTGGAGTATCTCATCCTGCCCATTGCACAGGCCGACCGGGTGCCCCGCGAGTGGCGCAGCAAGACCATTCTGGAGCTGCCCCGGGCCATGTTCGGCGCACTGGAGCAGGACACCGCCCGCCGCATTGCGGCCACCCAGGATGCAGGCTTTGCCGGGTACGAGGCAAGCAACATCGCCCACCTGCGGCTGTGCCGGGGCCTGCCGCTGTCCGGCGGTTTTGGCCTGAACATCACAAATAACGCAGCAGCGCAGTTCTATGCGGAGCAGGGACTGAACAGCCTGCTCATCCTGCCCGAGGTCAAGGACAGTGACATCGCGTCCATTGCCCCGATGCGGGACGGCAAGCCGGTGCCCACGGGCGTGATGGTCTACGGCCACATGCCGCTGATGCTCACCCGAGCCTGCCCGCTGCAGAACATCCACGACTGCGCCCACTGCGACAAGACCGGCACGCTGACCGACCGCAAGGCCAAAAAGTTCCCGGTGCGGTGCAGCCTGGGCATGCGCACCATCTACAACCCGGTGCCCATCTACATGGGCGACAAGCCCGGTGCGCTGGCTGTGGACTACGGCGTGGCCTATTTCACGCTGGAGACTCGCGAGGAAGCCGCCGCAATTCTGGATATGATCCGCACCCATGCGCCTTTTGAAGGCGATTTCACCCGCGGACTGTATTTCAAGGGGACCAATTGACCTTCTCGCTGGCCTTGTCCGCCTGCGGCGGTGCAATGTCGGAGTTCTCCCGAAGGGTGAGCTGGATCGAGGAATGACAAAATAAACGAGGTATACTATGGAACCGATCACCGTAAACTATAAAGTTCTGGATGCGCGGGCAAAGGTGCCCGCCTATGCGACCCCCGGCTCTGCCGCCGCCGACCTGTGCGCCGTGCTGGATGAGCCGCTGACCGTTCAGCCCATGGAGCGGGTGCTGGTGCCCACCGGCCTTGCCATTGAGCTGCCCGGTGCCCACAGTGTGGCGCTGGTGTATGCCCGCAGCGGCCTGTCCATCAAGCACGGCCTGTGCATGGCCAACGGTGTGGGCGTGGTGGACAGTGACTACCGCGGCGAGCTGAAGGTGCCCATGATCAACCTGGGCAAGGAGGCCTACACCATCCAGCCCGGGGAGCGGGTGGCGCAGCTGTGCATTGCCCCGGTGTACACGGCAGCCTTTGTGCCGGTGCAGGAGCTGGGCGACACCACCCGCGGCGCGGGCGGTTTTGGCTCCACCGGCAAATGAGAGAAAAGGAACGCGATATGGAACTGATCTTAGCCTCCGGCAGCCCGCGCCGCCGGGAACTGCTTTCCCTGTATACGACCGACTTCACGGTCTGTGTCAGCGACTTTGACGAGAGCACCGTGACCGCCGACACCCCGGCCCATCTGGTGGAACAGCTGGCCCGGGGCAAGTGCCTGGCGGTGGCAAAGGACCACCCGGACGCCGTGGTCATCGGCTGCGACACGGTGGTGGATGTGAACGGGGAAGTGTTCGGCAAGCCCCACGGCGTGGAGGACGCAAAACGGATGCTGCGGGCCCTGTCCGGTTCCGCCCATCAGGTGCACACCGGCGTGTGCGTGAGCCGCGGCGGCCGCACCGAGAGCTTTGTGGACAGCTGCAAGGTGACCTTCTTCCCGCTGAGCGAGGAGGAGATCGACTTCTATGCTTCCACAAAGGAGCCCTACGACAAGGCCGGTGCCTATGCCATCCAGGGCCGGGCAGCCCTCTGGCTGGACCGCATCGAGGGCGATTATTACACCATTATGGGCCTGCCGGTCAGCCGTACTGTACAGCTGGTAGAGCGTTTTGTGTGAGAAAAATGGAAAAATGTAAGAAAACGAACGGAAACGCTTGAGAAAACAGCGGCTTGGGGCTATAATATAACCGTGTTATTCTGCGAAGGACGGCGCAAAACGGCCGTCAGACGCTATGGGATAGATCTACTGGAAACGATGAAGGAGAGACTTTACAATGGGTTTTCTGTCGAAGGACGTTGGCATTGACCTGGGTACCGCCAATACTCTGGTCTATATGAAGGGCAAGGGCATCATCATGCGGGAGCCGTCGGTGGTGGCTGTGGACACCAAGACCGACGAGGTGCGCTGTGTGGGCGGCGAGGCAAAGGCCGTCATCGGCCGTACCCCCGGCAGCATCGTGGCAGTGCGCCCCCTGAAGGACGGCGTCATTGCCGATTTTGACATCACCACCAATATGCTGGAGAACTTCCTGAAGAAGGCCTGCGGCAACAGCATGTTCTCCCGCCCCCGCGTGGTCATCTGCATCCCGTCGGGCG
>CABQHF010000097.1 GCA_902463905.1 uncultured Faecalibacterium sp.
ACACCACCATCCGCCTGCCCCACCGGGTAATGACGATGAACACCGGGTCGATGGCGGAAACATGGGTGGGTGCCAGGATATAACCTTGGGTCTGCACTTTTTTCAGGTTTTCGCGTCCTTCCACCCGGATGCGGAACCCGATGTGCCACAGCAGCCAGGCAAAAGGTATCAGAATATAATATAGCAGCATTTCGTTCTTTTCCCGTTTTATCCGTTCAGCTTTGCCGCAATGATCTCCTTCATGGCGGCAAGGCTCTGTTCAAAATCCAGCTCCGAGGTATCCAGCAGCATGGCGTCCTCGGCCTGTTTCAGGGGAGCCGCAGCGCGGTGGGTGTCCTGATAGTCCCGCTGCTTCACGTCGGCCAGCACCTCTTCATAAGGGGTGTCGATACCCTTTGCCTGATACTCCTTCCACCGGCGGGTGGCACGGGCCTCCGGGCTGGCGGTGAGGAAGATCTTGACAGTGGCATCCGGCAGCACCACGGTGCCGATGTCGCGGCCGTCCATCAGCACATCCTGCTTTTTGGCCATGTCCCGCTGCATCCCCAGCAGGAAAGCGCGCACGGCAGGGTTTGCGCCCACGGCAGAGGCTGCCATGCCCACCTCTTCGGTGCGGATGGCAGTGCTCACGTCCTCTTCCTTTAAATAAACGTGCTGCTCCCCGTCGATAAAGGCAAAGTGCAGCTCGATCTCCGGCAGCAGAGCGTTGACGGCCTCGTTGTCCTTCGGATCCTTCCCGGCACGCAGGGCATACAGGCCGATGGTGCGGAACATGGCACCGGTGTCCACATAGATATAGCCCATCTCCGCCGCAAGGCAGCGTGCCAGCGTGGATTTACCTGCCCCGGCAGGCCCGTCGATCGCAACAGATACCATTTTATAAGCTCCTTTTTATTGTAGATTGAACGATTTTGAATGGCCGACGCGTTCGCTCTGGCCATATTCAGCGGAATTTCAATTTTATTAAGTGTGAACCAGAAAAGTCTGCGGACTTTTCCGGTTTGCTTTTTCACAGAAAGGGCCGTGGCTGGGAGATGGTGATTTTCCAGTTGCTGCATTTGTCGGTTTCGGCTCCAATTGGTGAAAATGCGTTTGGAGCGCCCCGCAGGGCGCGACAAACGCCAAATCAAAATAAATTTTCCGCTGAAAATAGCCAGAGCGTGAGCGGAGGCTATTCCCAATCGTGTGATTGCATCGTACCGTTACAGGTGATTGGCAAAGCTCTGAGCCGTACAGAAAGCGATCTGCAGGTTGTAGCCGCCGGTGTAGGCGTCCACGTCCAGCACTTCACCCGCAAAGTACAGACCCAGCGCCTTTTTGCTCTGCATGGTTTTGGGATCCACCTCCCGCACCGACACACCGCCGGAGGTGATCACCGCATGGGCAAGATCGCCGCGGGCGTCGATGGACACCCGCCAGTGCTTGATGAGCTGCACCAGCTCCCGCTTCTGCTCCCGGGTGATCTGGTTGGCCTTGGTGGCCGGGTCGATGCCCCACCGTTCCACCATCACCGGCTGCATGCTGGAAGGCAGCAGCTTGACCAGTGCGCCCTGGGCCGCATGGTTGGCCAGCAGGGCAAAGTCCCGGGTGATGCGGTCGTAGAGCTGCTCTTCGCTGAGGGCGGGCTTGAGGTCGATCTCCGCGTGATACTTGTACTTTTTCATGTCGCCCAGGTGGCTGGACGCGCTCAGGGTCAGCGGGCCGCTGATGCCGAAGTGGGTGAACAACATCTCGCCCTGCTCGTCAAAGATGGCCTTTCCGTCCTCGAACAGGGTCAGGGTAACGTTTTTCAACGCCAGACCCATCATCTTTTTGCAGTCGGGGTCGTGGCTCACAAGGCTCACGAGACTGGGCACCGGCTCCACGAGAGTGTGCCCGGCCTGCCGGGCCAGCTTGTAGCCGTCACCGGTGGAACCGGTGGTGGGGTAGCTCACGCCGCCGGTGGCCACCAGTACGGCATCTGCCCGGTATTCCCGGCCCGAAGTGCCCCGCACGCCGATGCAGCGCAGGGCCGGGCCGGCCTTTTTCTTTTTGGGATGGCGCGGGTTTTCCGGCACAGCGGGGGCTTCCTCCGCTTCCGGCGGCAGCTCTTCCAGCAGCAGCTTTCTGGCACCGTCGTGCACGAGCTCGGCGTCCTGTGCATACCGCAGCAGGGCCTGCCGGATCTCCTCGGCCTTGTCCGACACCGGGAACACCCGGCGTCCGCGCTCCACCTTCAGCTTCACACCAAGGCTCTCGAACAGCTCCATGGTCTTTGCGGGCGGGAATGCCCCCAGCGATGAGAACAGAAAGCGCGGGTTCGTGCGCACATGGTGCAAAAACTCTTCCGCCGTGCAGTCGTTGGTCACATTGCAGCGGCCCTTGCCGGTGACCAGGATCTTCTGGGCCGGTTTGTCCATGTGCTCCAGCACCGTTACCTGATGCCCCTGCCGCACGGCAGCACCCGCCGCCATCAGGCCTGCCGCACCTGCGCCTACGATCAACACCTTTGCCATCTGTTTTCCTCCCAAAAAGCCTAGTTCTACATTTATATCATACCAGAATCGCCCCGCAAAAGCAATGTGCTGCGGGCAGGCTCAGAGCAGCTCGGCCAGAATGCTGTTCTGCACGATGAGCCCCGCCGGGGTCAGGGCCAGGGTGGTGCCGTCGAAGGCGGCATAGCCGTTTTTGACACAGTTGCGGATAAACGCCAGCTGCACCGGGGAAAACTCTTTTCCGTACAGGGCCTTGTACTGCGGCAGCGACAGGCCCTTGCGCAGGCGCAATTGCAGGATCAGGTAATCCTCGGCCCCGCAGCCGCCGTCCATCACCGGGGCGGCGTTGTCCTGCAGGAAAGCCGCCGTGTCGGCGGGGTAATAAAACCGCTTGCCGCCCATGCAGGAATGGGCCGCCGGGCCAAGGCCCAGATAGTCGCCGCAGTCCCAGTAGATCAGGTTGTGGCGGCCCTCATAGCCGGGCTTTGCAAAGTTGGAGATCTCGTACTGCCGGTAGCCGTGGTGCTCCAGCTGCTCCACGGCGTAAAGATAGAAGTCCGCCGCCTCGTCACCGGTGGGCAGGCCCTCCGGGGGCGTGCGGCCAAAGGCGGAATCCGGCTCGATCTTCAGCAGGTAAGCCGAAATATGGGTGGCGCCGCCCTCTTCGATGAGTTCCAGCGTCTCGTCGAACTCTGCCTGCGTATAATGGGGCAGGGCCAGCATGATGTCGCCGCTGATGTTCTCAAACCCTGCCCGGCGGGCCGCCGCAAAGGCCGCGCGGGCCTGCCGGGCCGTGTGGGGGCGGCCCAGCGTGCGCAGCTGAGTGTCCCGGGCCGACTGCACCCCAAAGGAGATGCGGTTGACCCCTGCCTCCCGGAAGCCCCGCAGGCTTTCCTCGGTGACGGTCTCCGGGTTGGCCTCCAGGGTCACCTCAGCCCCGGACACCGGGCAGGCGGCACGGATGAGCCGCCCGACCTGAGCCGGGCTGAGCAGGCTGGGGGTGCCGCCGCCGAAATACACGGTATCGGGCCCCAGGGGTGCGTCCGGCGCAAAGCGTGCCAGCTCCCGCAGCAAAGCGTCCACATAGGCGTCCGGCACGCCCCGCTCCCCGGGGTGGGAGTAGAAATCGCAATACCGGCATTTGGAAAAGCAGTAAGGGATATGCAGATAAAGTCCGAGGGACATAAAACATCACAGCCTTTTTCATGAAACGTTCATTTCTATGCAGTATACTATATTCCGTAGACCGGAGCAAGGGCGGCAAGGCCCCCACAGCCCCGGCGGAACAAGAATGGAGGAACTTCCACATGGATTACAACAATTATGATCGCGGTTATGCAGAGCCCGCCATGACTTCGGCGGACTATATGTCCCGCACCTACCGCTGGATGGCCTGCGGTCTGCTGGTGACCTTTGCCGCCGCGTTCGTCACGGCCACCACACCCCTGCTGTATGTGGTCAACTCCCTGTACCTGCTGTTCACCATTGCAGAACTGGCACTGGTGTTCGTGCTGAGCTCCCGCGTGCAGAACATGTCGGTAGGCGCAGCCCGCGGCGTGTTCCTTGTTTATGCACTGCTCAACGGCATGGTGCTGAGCTACTACTTCATTGCGTTCTCGGTGAGCACGCTGGTGCTGGCCTTCCTGGCTACGTCGGTGTACTTTGGCCTGATGGCTGCCTATGGTGCCACCACCCACAAGGACCTGTCCGGCTGGGGTCCCAAGCTGATGATGGCTCTGGTGGCCCTGCTCATCACCGGGTTCGTGGGCATGCTGTTCGGCATGGGCTTCGGCTCCACGGTGCTGTACAGCGGCATCGGTCTGGTGGTGTTCATGCTGCTGACTGCTTATGACACCCAGAAGCTGAGCCAGCTGTACTCCTACTACGCCGGGGACAGCGAGCTGGCCGAAAAGGCTTCCATCTACGGTGCGTTGACCCTGTACCTGGACTTCATCAACATCTTCCTGTATGTGGTGCGTCTGCTGGGCCTGAACAGCCGCAACAGCCGCAGCTGAACCGGAACCCGTAAACCACAAAGAGCCTTCCCGCACCGGGAAGGCTCTTTTTTGATGCATAAAACCTGCGCCGCCCTCCCACACTAACCCCAGAAGCGAACCGTTTCCACGGGACAGATAGGAGTAACGCAAGATGGAGCAGATCAAAAAGTTTTTGCACGGCAAGGGCTTTGCGCTGGTGCTGGCAGCCTGTCTGCTGGCCGCGGCAGCCGCCGGGGTGTGGGCGGTGCGCACCGTCCGCGACGAGCTCAGGCAGAACCTGACCGACCTGACAAACCCGAGCAGCACCGCCCGGCAGACCATTCCGGAGCCGGAGCCTGACCCCGATGTGGGGCTTGAGGAGGAAGAATTATGGTTGGACCTTCCCGATACGGCCGAGCAGGCCGCCAACAGCGTAGCCGGGGTACCGCAGCCCGTGCCGGGCAGCTCGAGTGCCTCGTCTGGTGCGGCATCTGGCTCTGGTTCGGTGCACGAACCCTCTGCCTTGCGCACCGACTCTGCACCTGCCGCAAGCTCAGCCGCGCCTGCCTCCACGCAGCCGTTCTCTGGCCGGGTGCTCAACGCCTACAGTGGTGACGAGCTGGTCTACAGCAAGACGCTGGGCGACTGGCGCACCCACAACGGTGTGGATTACGCCTGTGCCGAGGGCAGTGAGGTGAGTGCCCCCTGCTCCGGCAAGGTGACCGAGACCGGCACCGACGGCCGGTGGAGCAGCGTGGTCACGCTGGAAGATGCCTCCGGCCGCCTGTGGCGGGTGTGTGGGGTGAACAGCCCCGCCGTGAAACCCGGCGACACCGTGACCGCCGGGCAAAAGCTGGGCACTGTGGGCACCATCAGCTGTGAATGCGCCGAGGAAGCGCACATCCATCTGGAAGTGCTGCAGAATGGCCAGTACCTCGACCCGGCAAAAATCTCCTGAACGCAAAATGCAAGGGGAGCCGCCCGGCATGGGCAGCTCCCCTGTTTTGCGTTCATTCTGTTCAGAAGATAATCTTATCGCTGTTGTACAGGTACACCTGAACCACCGGTTTTGTCCAGTCGATGGTGAACTTGTCGGTCAGCCTGAAGTTTTCCTTCGCGGAGTTCGTGTTTCCGATCCGCTCATAAGTATAGCGGTCTGCATTGCCGTAGCTGGCCTGTGCGGCTTTCAGCTTGGACATCTCATCGGTAGAAACCGTGCTCTGGCCCTTCCAGATCTGAACGGTCTCGTTATATACGCCATAGCTCGTCATATCGTCTTTGTTCACATCTCCGGGATTGAAGCTGCTCCATTTGCGGTACTCGATGCTGACAGTGCCCATGATCTTCTCCACCGGAACGATCACGACGCCGTTGCCGATGGTGACCTTGGCATCCTCCGGGAGCTGGTAGAACTTCTCGCCCAGCGCTTTCAGCTCGTCCTTGCTCAGGTCTTTCACCGTGACGGTGGGGTTCACAGCCGCTGCCTCGACAGAGCCGGACAGTACTTCTTTCTCACCCAGACGATAGCTGACCGTCCAGACCGCAGTTTTTACCACCAGCTCCACCACTGCCTTGCGGGTGCCGTTTTCGCGGATGACTTTCACTTTTTCTGCGCGAACCTTGTACTGTTCCTGATATTCTGCGGGAAGCACGATGGTCGCAGTGTCCATGTACTGCTCACCGGTGACCACCTTGCCGGTACCGGTCACAGGCAGGGTCTGGCCATTGTAGACAAAGGTCACTTCAACATCCAGCGTATTGTCACAGCCGGTCAGAATGCCGCTGGCTGCAATGGCCAGTGCGGCAGCACCGGCGCACTTCATAAAATTACGACGAGAAATCTGAGACATTGGTTTTTCCTCCTGATCTTCGTGTAGGCGTGTACGCCTAGGTTTGTATTAGCAAACCAAAGATACCCTACCCGTTCCGCTTTGTCAAGAGGTTCCGCACATGTTAGGAATTGTTAATTTTCAATGTTAGCACGTCCAAATTTTTATGGTTTCTCCGAGGTGTCCTTTTCGTCCTTTGCCATCCGCATCAGGCCTGCCACCAGAAATCCCAGATTGGCACCCAGCACAAAGCACACAAGACCTACCCACACGACCATTCTGATACCCCCCTCTATCATTTTCCACATTTTACCATATTTTCGTTGTCACTTCGCGGCGTCCTGTGTCGAGGGCCGAGATCTACTGGCCGCTTTTTTCTTCTGGGCAGCATCTCTTGCAGGGCCTCGCCACAGGGTGCGGCCGCACACCTGGCACACCGCAATGGTATGCCGCTCATCCTCGGGTTTGAACTGCAGCAGATGGCCCAGCGGGGCCAGCCGCTGCCAGCGCACCATGCCGCAGACCGCACAGGTGCTGCGGAGCTCTCCGGGGTCCTCACAGTCCGGTTCCTTCTTCACCTGCCAGTCCGACCACTGGTGCTTTTCCACCCGGACCCAGTGCACAACCTGGCCGTCCTCGATGCACCGCACGGTATAAGTATGCTGTTCCGGTGTACACTTTGCCGGGTCCAGCGTCTCGGTCTGTTCCTCCTGCACGCAGGACGGTTCCTCTTCCACCATGGCCGCCTCCTTCCGCCGGGCCGGGTATTCTCTGCCAATTATACCCCCCCCCCCGCATATTTTTGTCAAGAGCCACCGTTCTTTTCTCCGGCTTGCGCATCCCCGGCCGGACTGCTATACTTTATATGGTAGTAAACCGCAAATAAACCGCCGGGCACCGCCCGCCGGAAAAGGAGTGTTTTGTCATGTCTGTTATGGAGTCTCTGGTCACCCGCCGCACCTACCGCCGCTTTGCGCAGAAGCCCGTGCCGCAGGATGTGGTGGATGACATCGTGGAAGCTGTACGGCTGTCCTCCTGCGGGGCCAACCGGCAGGCCCTGCGCCTTGTGGTGGTGCAGAGCCCGGAAATGGTGGCCAAAGTGCAGCCGCTGGTCAAGTGGGCGGCCTACCTGCCCCCGGAACAGGGCATGCCCAAGGCCGACGAGACGCCCACCCTGTATGTGGCCGTCCTGCAGGACAGCTCCGCTCCCGGCGACCTTTCCACCGACACCGGCATTGCCCTGGCCAACATGACCCTGGCCGCCTGGGACAAGGAGGTGGGCAGCTGCATCATGGGTGCCATCAACAAGCCCGCCCTCACCGAGCTGCTGGGCATCAAAGAGCCGCTGAAGCTGGCCTGCATGGTGGCCTTTGGCTACCCCACCCAC
>CABQHF010000098.1 GCA_902463905.1 uncultured Faecalibacterium sp.
AGCAGTGGTCGTAGCCGCCGCCCACCATGGTGGTCTGGGCAAAGCCGGTGTCGATCTCCCGGCCGATGAGCTTACCCGCGGTGAAATCCATGGGCGTGTCGGCCACCGGCAGGATGGCACCGGTGGGGCAGCACTGATTGTTGCCTTCCAGATAGCGGGAAGCATAGATGCGCAGCTTCTGGTTCAGCACGTCTCCCTCGCCGTCCAGATTGAAGTAGCTGTGGTTGGTCAGGTTCACGATGGTGTCGGCGTCGGAAGAGACGCGGTAATCCATGCGGAAGGTGTTGTCCTCGGTGAGGGTATAACGCACCGCGATCTTCAGGTTGCCGGGGAAGCCGTCCTCGCCGTCGGGGCTTTCGGCCTCCATGAGCAGGGTATCACCAAAGGACTTGACCCGGTAGATCTTGCGATTGAAGCAGCCGTGCAGGTGATTGGGGCCGTTGTTTGCCTCCAGCTTGTAGGTCTTGCCGCCCACGCTGAACTCCGCGTTCTCGATGCGGTTGGCGTAGCGCCCCACGAACGCACCGCAGCAGGTGCTGGAAGAAGAGAGGAAGTCCTCCTCATAGTCGGCCATGGTGTCGTGGCCGATCACCACATCCACCGGGCCGTTCTTGGCCGGCACGATGATATTTTTGAGCACGCAGCCGTAATCCAGCACGCTCACCGACAGGCCGCCGGGGTTGGACAGGATATACTCCGTTACATTCGCGCCCTCTTTGGTCACTCCGAAGGGCTTTGAGCGGATCTGTGCCATTGGGCATCGCCTCCTAAGGATTTTTGGAACACACGGCCGGGCAGACTGCCCCCGTCTTTCTACTGTATTTATGATTATATCACAGTTTTACACGTTTGTGTGAGCATCCTTTTAGAATTTGCATCCAATTTTTTAAGGGATTTTTTGTAAGAATTATAGAACACCGCCGGTGCTGCCGCACAAAAAAGCACCCCGTATCCCAACAGACAGGATACGAGGTGCTCCAAACAGAAACTTCTTTTACGGCTGGGCCTGTGCAGCGTTCTGGGCTGCGATGAACTCGGCGGCATCGTCCGGGATATCGTCCAGATCCTCGTCGCTGCCCACATCCACGCTGAGCGGCGGCTTCTTGAACAGGATATCGTACAGGATGGGCACGATATACAGGGTCATCAGGGTGGCGTAGCTCAGGCCGCAGATGATCACGATGGCCATGCCGCTCATCAGCTGGCTGGCCATATCGCCGCTGAACACCAGCTGCAGCATGGCAAGCACGGTTGTCAGGGTAGTCATCAGGATGGGGCGCATACGGGTCTTGCCGGTGGCCAGCAGTGCAGCCTGCCGCTCCATGCCGCCCATCCGCAGCTGGTTGGCATAGTCCACGAACACGATGCCGTTGTTGACGACGGTGCCCATCAGCACGATGAAGCCCATGAGGGAGATCATGGTGAGCTGCTGGCCGGTGATCAGCAGGCCGATCAGGCCGCCGGTAAAGGCCAGCGGCACCGTGAACAGCACGATGAAGGGGGACAGCAGGCTCTGGAACTGCGCCACCATGACCAGGTACACGAAAGGCAGGGCCAGGGCCATCCACTGCACCATCTCCCCGACCATGAAGTCCACGTTGCCGGACTCGCCGCCCATGGAGAAGCTGCAGCCCTCCGGCATCTCGCTGCTGGCTGCGAACTCGTTCAGGGCCTTCTGCAGTGCGCGGGACTGCACGGTGGTGTTGTAGCCGTCCAGCGTGTCGGCCGTGACGGTGACATACTCGGTCTGGTTCTCGCTGGTGATGGAGTCCGGCGCGGTGCCGGTCTCCCAGGTGGCGATATCTGCCAGGGTGCAGGTGCCGGTGACCGTCTCGCCCTCGGTGTTCAGGACGCTGGTGTCAAAGGTCATGTCCATCATGTTCTCTTTGGTCAGCGGGTCCAGATCATCGGTGATCTGCACATCCATAGTGGTGCCGTTCACGGTCACAGGGGTCTGGGCCGTGGTGGTGGTGGTGAGCCGCTTTGCGATCTTCTGGTACACCTCGGCCACAGTCAGGCCGTAGGCGCGCACCTTGTCGCGATCCACCTTCAGGATGATGGTGGAATCACCGTTGCCAAGGCCGTTGGTGGCGTTGGCAAAACCGGGGGTATTATTCACGATGTCCACCACCTTTTCCGACAGGGCGGTCAGGGTGTTCACATCGGCACCGTAGATCATGATGGACAGGCCGCTGGACAGCTGGCTGGTGAGCTCATCGGTCATGCCGGAGAGCTCCACCGTGCCGGTGCACTGCTCCACGCCGGCCACAGCATCTTCCAGCGCCTGCCGGGTCTTTTCGATCTGCTTGGAGGAAAGGCTTTCGTCCAGCATCACGTTGAGCTGGTAGGTGCCGTAGCTGTTGGCGGCGGCCAGCAGGTCGGTGATGGTGCTGGGCAGGCCCAGCTGGCTGATGTCCATGCCCGCCACGCTGGTGTCGGTGGTGATGCCCACCTCGGTCACATTGTCCACGGCCATGGCGGCTTCCACCACCTTGCCGGCCACTACATAGGATTCCTCCTTGCTCAGGCTGGCATCGGTGGACAGGGTGACGATGGCCTCGTTGCTGGTGGTGCTGGGCAGCAGCTCGATGCCCATGCTCATGACCTGCCAGCCGCTGAACACCAGCAGCACCACGGCTGCCGCCAGCGGCAGGGCACGGTGCTGCAGGCACCATTTCAAGCTCTGGACGTATTTGTCCTGCACCTTTTCAAACCAGGGCAGGCGCTTGGGTTCGGCCTTTTTCAGCACGGTGGAAGCGGCCGCCGGTACCACGGTGACGGCCACCAGCAGGGACGCCATGAGACAGTAGCCGATGCACAGCGACATGGGCAGCATCAGGCTGCGCACGATGCTGGAGGAGAACACCACCGGCAGGAACACGCACACCGAGGTGAGGGTGGAGGCGATGACAGACATGCCCACCTGCTTTGTGCCCTGCACGGCGGCGCGGGCCGCCGGGACACCCCGGCCACGCAGTCGGTAGATGTTCTCGATGACCACCACCGAGTTATCCACCAGCATGCCGATGCCCAGGGAGAGACCCGCCAGGGTCATGACGTTCATGTCCATCCCGGTGAAGTACATAAGCACCACGGCAAACAGCACCGACAGCGGGATGCTGACGCCGACCACCAGGGTGGGCTTGATATCCTTGAGGAAGATGGCCAGCACGATGATGGCCAGTGCGGCACCCACCACCATGCTGGTGAGGATGCTGCGGATGACGATGGTGATATAGTTGCCCTGGTTGGACAGCACCACGATGTGCAGGCCGTCGTACCGGGCTTCCAGCTCCTGGAAGGCGCTCAGGCAGTTGTCGGAGACATCGCTGGCGCTGGAGGTGGCGTTCTTGTAGATCTTGAGCACGGCAGCCTGCTCGCCGTTCAGGCGGGTGAAGCTGTCGGCGGCGTTGTCGATGACCTCCACGTCTGCCACATCCGACAGGCGCACATCGCCGTAGCCGTCCACATGCAGCAGCAGGGCACCGGCAATATCATCCACGCTGTTGTACTCCTCGCCGACCTTCAGCAGCCAGGACTCGCCGCTGGCGTCCTGCACATAGCCTGCCGGCATGGAGAAGTTCTGGGCGTAGATCAGGGTGGACAGGGTGTTGATGTCCAGCTGCTTCTGCACATCCGCCTGGGCCAGCGCCTGGGTGCGGGCCGTCTCGTACTCCTGCTTGGCCGTTTCCAGCTGCTTTTCGTACTCGTTGAGCTGCTCGCGGGCCTCGGTAAACTGCATGTAGGCGTTGAGCTGCTGCTGGGTAAAGCTGCCCAGTGCACCGGAGAAGGTGCTCATGAGCTGGGGCACATTGTCCATGGCCTTGATGGTATCTTCCAGCGTGCTGTAGATCACCTGCAGGCTCTGCTGCAGCTGCAGCTCGTCCGCCAGATCAGCAGCGCTGCTGCCCTCCGTACCGGTCTCGGTGTTCACCCGCTCCTGCAGCTTCTGCAGGGCATCGGTGAGCTTGTCGGTCACGTCACGCAGTTCGGACACGACCTCGATCAGGGAGTCGATGTCCCGCATGCCGGTGTTGTCGAACTTGTCCAGCACCTTCTGCAGACCCTGCTGCACCTCGATCAGTGCCTGCTGGATCTCCGGCTCCTTGACCACGGCAATGAGCTGGTTCACGCTTCCCATCAACGCCTGGGCCTGCTTGCGCACCACATCCACCGCGTTGCCCACCTCGGTGCTCATGGAGGACAGCACCGTGTTGGACACGGTGTTGCCAAAGTTCTTCATCTGCTTGTTGTACTCGGCGCGGCCGGCGGCGATCTGGCTTTCCGCACTGTCCAGCTGGGCACGGGCGTCCGCCAGCTTGGTGTCGATCAGGTCCAGCAGCTGGGCGTTGATCTCGTCGATCTTGTCCTGATTCAGCTGCACCTGCACCAGCTTTTCCACCAGACCGCTGGACGACACATTGGACACGCCGCCCTTGCGCTGCACATAGGGCACCAGCGTGTCCTTGACCAGCTCAGACAGCTGGTAGATGTCGCTGCCCTCCCGGCTCACCGCCACGGTCATGAAGGCGTTCATGTTCAGGCTGTACTCAATGATGGAGGGGGTCAGGCAGCTGCTGGGCAGGTCGCTCTTGGCCTGATCCAGCTTGTTGGACACCTTCACCAGGGCACTGTTCATGTCGGTATCATCGGTGAAGTGCATCAGCAGCAGGCTGTAGTTCTCCGCCGAGGTGGCCGTGATGTTCTCCACACCGGGCACCGTGAGGGCGTTCTGCAGCACGTCCGACACTTCGCTCTCCACACGCTCCGGGCTGGCACCGGGGTATACGGTGACCACCATCAGATACGGCGTGCTGACGTCGGGCAGCAGATTGGTCTGCATCTTCGTGATGGCCACAAAGCCCAGGATCAGCACCATCACCACGGCCACCAGCACCGTGAATGGCTTTTTGACACTGAATTTTTCCATTTTTCCTACCGTTTCCCTGCCATGCACCGCAGCACCGCAGTCCTTACCTCCGCAAGAGGCTCGTTCACACTTTAACATTCCTATTATACACAGAAGACGTAGGGTTGCAACAGAGCCCGTCACTTTCTTTCACAAAACTTTTCTCTTTGCCGTCTGTTCGGGACCAAATTCCGTCACACTCCGCCTGAAATACGGTCCGGATGGCCGGATCATTGCACCGGGCGCATTTTGTTTTTTGCGTGGAAATGTGCTTTTGAATATGGTATACTAGAGTTCAGAATGGAGCAACAGGCCCTTTTGCGGCCTTTTTCCCGATAGAGCGAACCAGCAGACGAGGAGAACTATGAAAAAAGTCATTTCGGTCCGTTTCAAAGAAAACGGCAAAAGCTATTATTTTGACCCTGCCGATGCGGATATCCGTACCGGCGATTACGTCATCGTGGAGACTGCCCGCGGCATCGAGTGCGGCGAGGTGGTGCAGGGCGTCAAGGAGATCGCCGACGCGGCGGTGCCCAAGGCCCTCAAGCCCATTACCCGCATGGCCGACAGCGTGGATGTGCGCCGGATGCGCCAGAACCGCGAGGACGAAAAGCGCGCCTACCGCACCTGCCAGGACTGCATTGCCCGCCACGGGCTGGAGATGAAGCTGGTGGAGGCCGAGTATACCCTCGACCGCTCCAAGATCATGTTCTACTTCACCGCCGACGGCCGCGTGGACTTCCGCGAGCTGGTCAAGGATCTGGCCGGCATCTTCCACACCCGCATCGAGCTGCGCCAGATCGGCGTGCGCGACGAGAGCAAGATGATCGGCGGTCTGGGCATCTGCGGCCAGCCCTTCTGCTGCAGCCGCTTCCTCAAGGACTTCCAGCCCGTTTCCATCAAGATGGCCAAGGAGCAGGGCCTGTCGCTGAACCCCACCAAGATCAGCGGTGCCTGCGGCCGCCTGATGTGCTGCCTGGCCTATGAGGAAAACGCCTACGAATACCTGAACAGCATCATGCCCATGGTGGGCAGCACCGTGCGCACCCCGGACGGTCTGGGCACCGTGCTGGAAGTGAACCCGGTGTCCGGCTATCTGCGGGTGCGCTGCGGCACCGAGAGCCTGTCGCCCCGGTACTACAAGGTAGGCGTGTGCGAATACATCAGCGGCGGCAAGCGCGCACCCCGCCGCCCCGACCCGGACGACGATTATTCCGGTGTGCGCAACCCCGCCCCGGTGGTGGCTTCCTCCGATGACGACAAGCGCTGTGCAGGCGGCTGCTGCGCCAAAAAGCGCAGCGAGAAGAATGGCTGAGCATCCAAGCGGTTAGTAAAGCAGAACTAACCATTCTTCGTGATTTTCGCTAAAAATCTCCGGCAATTTTGTCCATAAGTTAGCCCATGCTTTTGTGCAACCCAACAAAAAATCTCCTTTTGGTGCGGGGCGCTTACGGTTAGTCTTGCCTTTTCTTTTCGGCTTTGTTAAAATGCAGGCAAGGATATGAATTCCGGAGAGATGTGTACAGCCGTGCCTGACACATTTCTTCATACATTACAACGGGCACGGGGATAAAAGGAGATTTTATTATGGCACACAAGGTTTCTGACGCATGTGTTGGCTGCGGCGCTTGCGAGGGCGCTTGCCCGGTTGGTGCAGTTGCCGTTGAGAACGGCGTTGCAGTTGTGAACGCAGACGCTTGCATCGATTGCGGCGCTTGCGAGGGCGCTTGCCCCACCGGTGCAATCACCGCTGAATAATCAGCGGCATTGCCGGAATAACGCATCCAAGGCAGCAGACCTGTTCAGGCGGGTCTGCTGCTTTTTGTTTTTGCACAAATTCCGGGAGCAATTCCGGTTATTTTTCTGAGAGGAATCGGCACACTGTCTATGGAACATTCTACCGAAGTTTTGTATAATAGAACAAAGGTCTACTGCACCCCTGCCCACCGGTTCGGGTCGGACGCGCTGCTGCTGGCCCGCTTCTGCGAGCCAAAACGCAGCCAGATGGCGGCCGACCTGTGCTCCGGCTGCGGCATCGTGGCGTTGGAGTGGCACGACCGCGGCCACCGCGGCCCCTGTGCGGCGCTGGAGCTCCAACCCGAGGGCAGCGCCCTGCTGGCCGATGCTGTCACCGAGCAAGGCATCGGCCACATCACGCCCCATTGCGCCGACCTGCGCACCTTCCGGCAGGGGGAGGGCAGTTTTGACGTGTGTGCGTGCAATCCGCCCTATTTTACCGCCGGGCCTCAGAGTCAGAATGCGGCCCACGCGCTGGCCCGGCACGAAAACACCTGCACGCTGGACGATGTGTGTGCCTGCGCGTTCCGCCTGTTGAAGGACGGCGGGCGGCTGGCACTGTGCCACCGGCCGGAGCGGTTGGCCGAAGTGCTGGATGTGCTGCGGGCCCACCGGCTGGAGCCCAAGCGGCTGGCCTTCGTCAAGAACCGGGCAGACGCAGCCCCGTGGCTTTTCCTTGTGGAAGCCCAGAAAAACCGCAAGACCGGCCTGCGTGTGGAGCCGGATGTGCTCATCAGCGCCGGAGCGGCGCTCTACGGGAGGTAACTATGGCAGGAACTCTTTACATCGTGGCAACCCCCATCGGCAACCTGGACGACATGCCGCCCCGGGTGGCCGCCACCTTTGGCGCGGCAGACTTCATTGCCGCCGAGGACACCCGCGTGACCATGAAGCTGCTGAACTTTCTGGGCCTGAAAAAGCCCATGGTCAGCTACT
>CABQHF010000099.1 GCA_902463905.1 uncultured Faecalibacterium sp.
AGAAGGCTGCCCACATCGTGGGTCTGCTGCCCGCCAACAACCTGACCGGCCCCGCGATCTTTGAGTTCGAGCAGCCCACCGCTGCTCTGGCTGCCGGTGCAGAGCCTGCCAAGGCTGCCGCCGCTGTGGTGGATAAGGACAGCGCCGTGGAACTGTACGCAGGCTTCGGCAAGTCGGTCTACACCGCGTTCGCTACCGTCGGCGGCAACGCCGTGGGCGTTGTGGCCACCGGCAAGAACCTGTGCCACAACTGCGTGGCCAAGATCGCCCGCTTTGTGCGCCTGTGCGACGCTTTCAGCGTGCCGGTGATCACCGTTGTGGACACCGAGGGCTTTGTGCCCAGCGTGAGCGATGACATCGCCGGCGGCATCCGCGAGGCTGCCCGTCTGGCTGCCACCTACGCCGACGCCACCACTGCCAAGGTCACCGTGCTGGCCGGAAAGGCTGTGGGCCCTGTCTACACCGCACTGGCTGCTGCTGATCTGCGCATCGCCGTCAACGGCTGTGTGGTCAGCGCTCTGGAGCCCAGCGCAGCGGTCAGCGTTCTGTACAAGGACGAGATCGACGCTTCCGACAACATCATTGCCGCCACCAAGGCCAAGGCTGCTGCCTACACCGCTGAGGTGTGCAGTGCTGCCAATGCTGTGGCCTGCGGTGCTGCCGATATGGTCTGCGATGCCGCCAATGTGCGCGCCAGCGTAGTCGCTGCACTGGAGCTGCTGAGCACCAAGCGTGCTGCCCGCCTGCCCAAGAAGCACGGCAACATGGCTCTGTAAGCATCTGAACGTTTTATCTGATACGATTTTGATTTGGAGGATCCTTCCATGAAGTACTACAATATTACCGTCAATGGTGTTGCTTACAGCGTTTCCGTGGAGGAGACCGCTGCAGGTGCTGCTCCTGTTGCTGCTGCCGCTCCGGCTGCCCCCGCTGCTCCCAAGGCAGCTCCCGCACCCGCTGCTGCTCCCAAGGCTGCCGCCGGTGCCGCAGGCGCTGTTTCCGTCAAGGCTCCCATGCCCGGCAACATTCTGGATGTCAAGGTCAGCGCAGGCGCTTCCGTCAAGGCTGGCGATGTGCTGGTGATCCTTGAGGCCATGAAGATGGAGAACGAGATCCTGGCTCCGCAGGACGGCACCGTTGCATCCGTCAACGTCAACAAGGGCGACACCGTCAACTCCGGTGACGTTCTGGTTTCCATGAACTAAGGGAGAGGTGACAACCATGGCGAAAAAGCCGATCAAAGTGACCGAAGTGGTCCTGCGTGATGCGCACCAGTCCCTGCTGGCTACCCGCATGACCATGGATGAGATGCGTCCCATCCTGCCCGAAATGGATAAGATCAATTACTTCTCTGTGGAGTGCTGGGGCGGCGCGACCTTCGACAGCTGCATCCGCTTCCTGGATGAGGATCCCTGGGAGCGCCTGCGCATCCTGCGCAAGGAGCTGCCTCACCAGAAGCTGCAGATGCTGTTCCGCGGCCAGAATATGCTGGGCTACCGTCCCTACGCAGATGACGCTGTGGAGTACTTCGTGCAGAAGTCTGTTGCAAACGGCATTGATGTGATCCGTATCTTCGACGCACTGAACGACCCCCGCAACCTGCAGACTGCCATCAAGGCAGCCAACAAGGAAGGCGCTCATGTGCAGGGCTGCATCAGCTACACCCTGAGCCCCGTGCACAACAACGAGTACTTTGCAGCCTACGCCAAGACCCTGGAGGAGATGGGTGCAAACTCCATCTGCATCAAGGATATGGCTGGCCTGCTCACTCCCTATACCTGCTACGACCTGGTCAAGAAGCTGAAGGAGACTGTCAGCATCCCTGTTGACATCCACAGCCACTACACCGCCGGTCTGGCATCCATGTCCATCCTCAAGGGCATTGAGGCAGGTGCCGACATCGTCGATACCGCTATGAGCCCCCTGAGCCTGGGTACCAGCCACATGCCCACCGAGAGTCTGGTCGCTGCCCTGCAGGGTACCGATTACGACACCGGTCTGGATCTGAAGCAGCTGAATGTCGTCCGCGCTTACTTTGCAAAGCTGCGTGAGAAGTACATTGCCAACGGCCAGATCAGCCCCAAGAGCCTGGGCGTTGACGCCAACACCCTGCTGTATCAGGTGCCGGGCGGTATGTTCTCCAACATGCTCAAGCAGCTGAAGGATGCCGGCAAGGAAGATAAGCTGGATGAAGTGCTGGCCGAGATCCCCCGCGTCCGTGAGGATGCAGGTTATCCGCCGCTGGTCACTCCCACCAGCCAGATTGTCGGCACCCAGGCCGTGTTCAACGTCATCCTGGGCGAGCGCTACAAGATGGTCACCAAGGAGTTCAAGGGCCTGGTCCACGGCGACTACGGCAAGACTCCCGCTCCCATCAAGCCCGAGTTCACCAAGAAGATCCTGGGCGACGAGCAGCCCATCACCTGCCGCTTTGCCGACACGCTGGCTCCTGAGATGGACAAGCTGAAGGCTGAGGCCGCCAAGTGGGCAACCCAGGAAGAGGACGTGCTGACCTACGCCATGTTCCCGCAGGTGGCACCCAAGTTCTTCGACAAGCGCAATGCCAAGAAGCAGGGCGTGGATGCCGACCATGTGGACTACACCAATCAGTCCCACCCCGTCTGATCGTTCTGATCCGATATGATTTGTGGGCCTCCCGTGTAACAGCGGGAGGCTTTTTTGTTCTGTGCACACCCGTTTTGCGGCACGGATGCAGCCCGAAAGCAACAAAAACGACCGTTTTTCCCAGAAATCTGCTGTAATTGCATTGACTTGCAGCACCTTTCCTTTTATAATTAACAATCATATCAGGAGTTATTCTGGAGCAAAGAGAGGGTTACTGCAATGAGGCGTATCACCGAAGAGCAACTTGCCGATCTGCGAGAAGTGGATTATCGGAACATGCTTGGCGTTACCCGTGAGGAATTCGGCCAGATGCTGCAGGCGTTGGAAGAAGCCTACCGCAGGGAGCACAAGCGCAAACCGCGTTTCACCAAGATCACCATGGCGGACAAACTGATCCTCACGCTGACCTACCGCTTCCAGTACCGCAGCATGGACAGCATTGCAAAGGAATACGAAGTTTCGCTGGACACCATTTCCGATAACATTCACTGGGTGGAGCAGACCCTGCTGAACGCGGATTTGCTGGAAACCAGCGTTACCTGCGTGTACAAAACCAATTAAAATGATCCGGCAGCTCCGGCGCGATTTTTATTTTCAGGATCGCGCCGGGGCTTTTGTTTCGCACCTGCGCGCAATGCCGTATTCCGGCCCGGAAAGAGCCTGATCCTGCACCTTGAATTTTTCAGAAAAGAATAGTAAAATGATGCTATATGTATCGTAACATGGGCTTGTATACCCAAAGGCGGATACATATGCCGGAAACTGTACGCAAACACACAAAAAAGGAGAACGTATGATTTTAAGCATGACCGGTTTCGGCAGGGGAACCGCAGTGCGCAACGGCCGTGAGATCACGGTGGAACTGCGCAGCGTAAACTCCCGCTATTTTGAGTATTCCTCGCGCATTCCGCGCACCTGCAGCTATCTGGACAGCCGCCTGAAAAAACAGCTGAACGAGCGCATCACCCGCGGCAAGGTGGAGCTGAGCATGACCATCCAGAACGTGGATGCCGCCGACACGGTGGTCACCGTGAACATGGAGCTGGCCCGCAGCTATCAGCAGGCCATGCGGGATCTTTCGGAGCAGCTGGGGGTCAAGAATGACATTTCTGCCGCTGTCCTGACCCGCTTCCCGGATGTGCTGGCCACCCGCCACGCCGATGTGGACGAAGAGCAGCTGTGGGAAGATGTGTCTGCCGTCACGGCCCAGGCACTGGACCGTTTTGTGGAGATGCGTGCTGCCGAGGGTGCCAAGATGAAGGCCGATGTGGAAAACCGCCTGAACTTCCTGGAGGAATGCGTCGGCAAGGTGGAGACCCTGAGCGCAGGCCGGGTGGAGGCCTATACCAACCGCCTGTACGAAAAGCTCAAGGTCATTCTGGAGGACCGCGACATTGACGATGCCCGCGTGCTGACCGAGGCCGCCATCTTTGGCGATAAGACTGCCGTGGATGAAGAGACTGTCCGCCTGCGCAGCCACATCTCGCAGTACCGCGGGATCCTGCAGCTGAACGAGCCGGTGGGCCGCAAGCTGGACTTCCTGACGCAGGAGCTGAACCGCGAAACGAATACCATCGGTTCCAAGTGTCAGGATCTGGACATCACCCGCATCGTGGTGGATATGAAGGCGGAGATCGAGAAGATCCGCGAGCAGATCCAGAATCTGGAGTGATCCAGACGTTTTTCGGAGGAATGCAATGAAGCTGATCAACATCGGGTTTGGCAACATGGTCAGCGCGGGCCGGGTCGTGGCAGTGGTCAGCCCGGATTCTGCGCCGGTCAAGCGTCTTGTCAAGGAAGCGCGGGAGCGCGGCATGCTGATCGACGCTTCCTATGGGCGCAGCACCCGTGCCGTGCTCATCATGGATTCCGATCATGTGGTGCTCTCGGCCCTTCAGCCGGAAACGGTGGCAAACCGTGCGGCCGGGCAGGAGAGCAAGGGAACAACAGAGGAGGAACAGACCCATGGAGAAGGATAAATTTCTGTTTGTTGTGTCCGGTGCCGCCGGCACCGGCAAGGACAGCGTGGTCAAGGCACTGCGCGAAGCCCATCCGGAGATTGAAAAAACCGTGTCTGCCACCACCCGCAGCCCCCGCCCCGGGGAGCAGGAAGGTGTGGATTACTACTACCGCACTCAGGAGCAGTTCCGTCAGCTGATCGACACCGATCAGGTGGTGGAATACAACTTCTACAACGGCAACTACTACGGCACCCTGCGCGAGGAAGTGGACAAGCGTCTGGAAGCCGGCAAACTGGTGGTTCTGGTCATCGACGTGCACGGCGCTGCCAACATCCGCCGGATGTTCCCGGGTGCTACCACGGTGTTCCTGCTGCCGCCGTCGGTGGAAGAACTGGAACACCGCCTGCGTGGCCGCGGAACCGAGACCGAAGAAAGCATCCGCGAGCGTCTGGCCACGGCCCAGAGCGAGCTGGCCGAGCAGGATAAGTTCACCCTCAAGCTGGTCAACAACGAGGTAGCATCCTGCGCAGAAGAGCTGTATCAGGTCATCTGCCGCCGCGCCGGGATCGCACAGTAAATCAAACCGCAAAGGAGCCCGTGCCCATGCCAAAAACGGTGGGTGTTGCCGTAAGCAACGCGACCTTCCATTTTGATAAACTGTACACCTATGCCGTTTTGCCGGAGCATCAGGACAAGGTGCGTCTGGGCAGCATGGTGCTGGTGCCCTTTGGCCGGGGCAGCCGCGCCCGCATGGGGGTGGTGCTGGCCTGTGACGCCGAGCCGGAACATTCCAAGCTCAAGTTCCTGTTCGACGTGGCCCCGGCGTCGGCCTGTCTGACCCCGGAGCTGCTGCGGCTGGTGCACTTTCTGAAGGAGCGCACCTTCTGCACCTATTACGAGGCGGTCAAGGCGGTCATCCCCTACGGGGCACAGTACAAGCCCACCGTGGCGGCCGATGGGGTTACGCCCGTGCTGCAAAAGCAGCTGGTCCGTCATACAGAAAATTCCTACCGGTTGGCCGGTACCCTGCCGCAAAAGCCAAAGCCCACCGCCAAACAGCTGGCGGCCGTGGCCCTGCTGGGCGGCGGCCCCCGCACCCTGACGGAGCTGGAAGAAAAGGGCATCAGCCGCGCCGTGCTGGACAATCTCTGTACCAAAGGCGTGCTGGAATGCACCAAGGTGAACAAATCCATCGACCTGTATGCCTCCATCCCGTTGCAGAATGAGCCCATCGTGCTCACGCAGGAGCAGCAGGCCGCTTATGACGCGCTGCTGCCGAAGCTGGAGGACGCCGCCCCGCATTCGGCCCTGCTGTATGGCGTGACCGGCAGCGGCAAAACGCTGGTATTCTTAAAGCTCATTGCCCGGTGTCTGGAGCTGGGCAAACGTGCGCTGGTGCTGGTGCCGGAGATCAGCCTGACACCGCAGATGATCCTGCGGCTCAAGCGGCAGTTTGGCCGTCGGGTGGCGGTGCAGCATTCGGCCCTCAACCACACCGAACGTCTGCTGCAATGGCAGATGATCCAGGACGGCGGTGCCGACATCGTGGTGGGCACCCGCAGCGCGATCTTCTCACCGCTGGAAAACATCGGACTGATCATCGTGGACGAGGAACAGGAACATACCTACCGTTCCGAGTCGGCGCCCCGCTACTCCGCCCATGAAGTGGCCCGGCAGCGTGCCGCCGAGAATGGCGCCCTGCTGCTGCTGGCCAGCGCCACCCCCAGCACCGAGAGCTTTTACGCGGCCCGGAACGGCCGCACCCAGCTGGTGCGGCTTACCCAGCGTTACGGCGGCAATCCGCTGCCCCGGGTGCAGATCGTGGATATGCGGGCCGAGCTGGCCTCCGGCAACCCGCGGGAGATCAGCCTTGCACTGGAAGATGCCATCCGCCGCAATCTGGAGGCGAAAAAGCAGACCATTTTGCTCCTGAACCGCCGGGGCTACCAGACCATGGCCCAGTGCGAGGACTGCCGCGAGGTACTGAAATGCCCCAAGTGCAGCGTGCCCATGGTGTATCATAAGTCAGCCCACAAGCTGCTGTGCCACTACTGCGGCAGCCAGATGGACCCGCCGCCCACGGTCTGCCCGACTTGCGGCGGCAAGCTGCAATACCGGGGCTTCGGCACCCAGAAAGCTGAGGAAGAGCTGGCAAAGCTGTTTCCGGAAGCACGGGTGCTGCGCATGGATCAGGACTCCACCGCCGCCAAGGACGCTCACGAAAAACTGCTGGCAAAGTTTGCAAACCACGAGTACGACATCATGGTGGGCACCCAGATGGTGGCCAAGGGCCTCGATTTTGAGGACGTGACCCTTGTGGGCGTGCTGGGCATCGACTCGCTGCTGTTCGCACAGGGCTTCCGCGCCTACGAGAATGTGTTCAGCCTCATCACGCAGGTAGTGGGCCGCAGCGGCCGTGCAAAGGACCCCGGCTTTGCCATCATCCAGACCACCGACCCCGACAACCCGGTGCTCAACCTTGCCGCCGCACAGGACTACGACGCCTTTTTCGAGCAGGAGATCGCGTACCGGAAACTGGGCCTGTACCCGCCCTTCTGCGGGCTGTGCGTCATCGGCTTTGCCGGGCCAAAGGAAATCGAAGTGGCCCGGGCCGCCGCCCGATTCTCGGCATTGCTGGGGCAGCAGGCGGCAAAACAGCCCGACCTGCCTTTGCGGGTGCTGGGCCCTACGCCGGGCAGCATTGAAAAGATCAACGACAGCTACCGCTACAAGCTCACCGTCAAGTGCCGCAACGACCGACGCTTCCGCGACCTTGTGCGCAGTACGCTGGACTGTTATGAACAGGAAAAACTTCCGTCCAAGGCCACCGTTGTGGTGGACCTGCATTCGGACGGTGATATCTGATGATTTTTGGAGGTACCATTTATGGCAATCCGCAACATTGTAAAAGAAGGCGACCCCATCCTGAACAAGGTCTGCCGCCCCGTGACCAATTTCGACGACCGTCTGGCTACCCTGCTGGACGACATGCACGAGACCATGATCGCCGCCGACG
>CABQHF010000100.1 GCA_902463905.1 uncultured Faecalibacterium sp.
GGCCATGAGCCGTAAGGGCTGCAATGGCGGCGCTCAGGGATTCCAGCGCAATGGCGGCAATGCAGATGTGCGCATGGGCGTTTTTGGCCAGAACCGTGTCCACCACCGCGGCCATGCTGCCTTTGGTTCCGCCGATGAACACGGCGTCCGGAGCGGGCAGCGTTTCCAGCGCGGCGGGCGCACGTCCCTCCATGAGGGAGAGGTTCCACACCGCAAATTTTTCGCGGTTCTGGCGGATGAGCGCACAAGCCTCCGGCACACACTCCACCGCGTATACATGCCCCTGCGGAGCCGCCAGTGCCAGCTCCACGCTCACACTGCCGGTACCGGCCCCCACATCCCACAAAATGTCCGTGGGGCGGACGGCCAGCTTGGCCAGTGCGGCGGCCCGCACCTCCTGCTTGGTCATGGGCACATCGCTCCGGATGAAAGCGTCATCCGGCAGGCCGGGGGTGCGGTGCTCCGGCTGCACGGTGTGCTCCACCAGCAGAACGCTCAGGGGTGCAAAGGCTTGTTCGGCCAGTTCCTGTGCAGTGCCAAAGTGGATCTTTTCCTCGGGCGTACCAAGGTTCTCGCCCACAAGGGCGTGGGCATCGCCCATGCCTGCGCTGGTCAGCGCGGCGCACAGGGTGGCCGGGGTCTCAGCCCCGCCGGTGAGGAAGAACACGGTCTTATGGTTCATACATTCGGCCACCGGGTCGCAGGTGCAGCCGTGGGCAGAAACCAGCGTCCAGTCCTGCCAGGGGCGGCCAACGGCGGCGGCCAGCAGCTGCACACTGGAAAGGCCGGGCAGCACCCGGCAGGAGATGCCAAAAGCCCGCAGCATGGGCAGCAATGTGGATGCACCGGAGTAGAACCCGGTGTCGCCGCTGTACACCAGCGCAATTTCTTCATCCGGATGTGCAGACAGGCAGGCAAGGATCTCTTCCGGCTTGTACATGGCCTGCCGGTTTTCGGTGCAGCCCTCCGGCAGATCGGCCAGCAGCCGTTTGGCACCCAGGATGCGGTCCGCACCCTGCAGGGCGGCAAGGCCCTGTGTGGTCAGGCTGCCGGGCATACCGGAGCCCATGCCAATGAGTGTGATCATTTATTCAGCACCTCCCTGCAGCGGGTCAGGATCTGCTCGGCGGTCTCACCGGTCTCGGACGGGCGGCGGATCACGATGAGCTGCACGCCGGTGTCGGCGGCAGCCTGCGCCTTTTCCGCAAAGCCACCGGCGGCCCCGCCGTCCTTCGTCACGAGAAAACGGATGGAAAACTGCTCCAGCAGGGCACGGTTCAACGCATAGGAGAACGGCCCCTGCAGCGCAAGGATGTTCTTGTGGGGGATGTGCGCAGCCTCACAGGCGGCAATGCTATCCAGCGTGGGCAGCACACGGGGGTACAGCCGCTCCGGGGCCAGCTGTGCAAAGGCGGGCAGCTCCTTGGCACCGGTGGCCAGCAGGATATTGCCCTGTGCCCGGGTCAGAAAATCCGCCGCGTGCGCCGCCGACTGGAACACCATGCTCCCGGCGGGCAGCGGGCTCTGTGCCCGCAGCAGCCGGTGATACTCCACCCCGGCGGTGCGGCAGGCAGTACGGATGTTCCGGGTGGCGTCCACCGCATAGGGATGGGTGGCATCCACGCACAAATCGGCTCCCCGCAGAAGGGCGGCCATCTCGTCCGGGGTCAGCCGCCCGCAGTGCACTATGATGCCGGCAAAGCTGCCCTGCTCCTCACTGCCCAGCGGGGTGGCCACGCAGACCAGCACCTCTGCGCCCAGTTCTGCCAGCTGCCGGGAGAAAATGCGGCCCTCGGTGGTGCCGCTGAACACCACTGCCTTCATACGCGGTACCCCCGCGGTGTGACCATGCGGCCCTGCAGCACGCGGGTGTTGCGGTTGCCGATGTAGACGGTGGTGAACATATCCACGGGCGTTTGCTCCAGCTGGGCCAGCGTCAGCACCTGAGCGCTCTGGCCCTCCCGGCCGATGTTGCGCACCAGTCCACAGACGGTGTCCGGGGCCTTGCCGTTTTGCAGCAGGATGCGCACGGCCCGGGCCAGATAGTCCGGCCGCCCCTTGGAAGAAGGGTTGTACACCGCCATGCAGAAATCGCCCATGGCCGCTGCGGCCAGCCGCTTTTCGATGACCTCCCACGGGGTGAGCCGGTCAGAAAGAGAGAGCACACAGAAATCATGGGCCAGCGGGGCACCCAGCACCGCGCCGCCGCTCAGGGCGGCAGTCAGGCCGGGCACCACCTCCACGGTCACGTCCGGGCAGCCTTCGGCCAGCTCCAGCAGGGGGCTGGCCATGCCGTACACTCCGGCGTCACCGCTGCACACCAGAGCCACGGTCCGGCCGCTGTGGGCAGTTTCCAGCGCCCAGCGGCAGCGGTCCAGTTCTTTTGTCATGCCGGTGGCGTAATATTCTTTTTCCGGGTAATAGGGGCGTACCAGATCCAGATAGACCGGATAGCCGCACAGCACCTCGGCTTCTTCCAGGGCGCTCTGCGCCTGTGCGGTCAAAAACTGCGGGTCGCCGGGGCCAAGCCCGACCACATATACGATATCAGCCATTCTGCCACCTCCAGTCCGGGGCATAGGGGCACAGCGCCAGCGCAAAGGTCACACCGCCGCCCGCCTGTTTCGGGATGCGGATGCAGCCGCCGGACGCCAGCACAGCGGCCCGCTCACACACGTTGTCCACCCCGGTGACGCTTTGCACGAAGGGAGATGGTGTGAACGGCCCGGGCAGTGCCCGCAGCTGCTCCGCAGAATAAAATGTGATGGGCCAGCCGTGGGCCCGGCAGAACGCCAGCAGCCCGGCCTCGTCAGCCTTCAGGTCGATGCTGGCCGCCGCCGCGATGCACGCCGGGGCAAGGCTGTGCCGGGCACAGAAGTCAGCAAAGGCGGCTTCCAACTGCTCGGCACACGTCCCCCTGCGGCAGCCGATGCCCAGCACCCCGATGCGGGGCACCAGATGCAAAGCGTCCCCGGCAGGGGAGAGGGTAAGGGCAAAATCGGCTTCGGCAGGGGTCCGTGCAGGATCCACCCCGGCGGGCGGGGTGCCCTGTACGGGAAACTCAGCGGCAAACCGCACCGACTGCCCGGCCAGCAGCTTGCTGCTGACATGCTTGATGCGCTCCGCTTCCAGCACCGTGCAGTTCTGGTGCTTTGCCCACTCGTCCACCGCAAAAATGCCGTGGGCGTCGGTGGCCGTGGTGATCACCGGAACGGCTCCGCACACGGCGGCCAGTGCACGGGCCAGGTCATTGGCACCGCCCAGATGACCGGACAGCACCGGCACCGCAAAGCGGCCGCATTCGTCCAGTACCACCACCGCCGGGTCCGACGCCTTGCTGCGGCAGTGGGGCGCAATGGCCCGCACCGCAATGCCCACGGCTCCCACAAAAACAAGGGCGTCGCTCTGCGCAAACTGCAGGGCGGTCCACCCGGCAAGGGAGACGCCGCCGCTGCCGCAGCGGTCCACACTGCCGGGCAGGGCGTCTGCCAGCCGCCGGGCCAGTGCCAGACCGGTATCGGTAAAGGCCAGATAGGCCCGGGTCATTGGTCGGACCCCTTGCGGAACGCGGTGGTAAAACCGGGGTCGTACAGCTTGCTGCGCTCGTACCGGGTGCCAAGGAAATCGCCTGCCACGATGAGCGCTGTTTTGGTGATGCCGGCGTCGTGCACGCTCTGCGCCAGAGAACCCACGGTACAGCGCACGGTTTTCTGCTCCGGCCAGGTGGCCTTGTATACCACGGCGGCGGGGGTGTCCGGCGTGTAGGCACCGCCCTGCAGCAGAGCATCCTGCACCTTGTCCACCAGACCGATGGACAGGAAGATCACCATGGTGGCACCGTGGGCTGCAAGGCTGGCCAGCTTTTCCCGCTCCGGCACCGGGGTGCGCCCTTCCATGCGGGTGATGATCACGGTCTGGCTCACGGTGGGCAGGGTGTATTCGGCATTCAGTGCCGCCGCCGCGCCGCAGAAGCTGGACACGCCGGGCGTGTCATCGTAGGCGATGCCGTCGGCGTCCAGTGCATCCATCTGCTCCCGGATGGCCCCGTACAGGCAGGGGTCGCCGGTGTGCAGGCGCACGGTGATTTTGCCGTCTGCCTCCATGGTGCGCATCACATCCAGCACCTGTTCCAACGTCATCTCGGCGCTGTTGTAAATGGCGCAGCCGGGTTTTGCCAGTCCCAGCAGGGCCGGGTTGACCAGACTGCCCGCATAAATGATGCAATCAGCCTCCTGCAGCAGGGCTGCGCCCCGCCGAGTGATCAGGTCCGGGGCACCGGGCCCCGCGCCTACAAAGTGTACCATAGCAGTTACTCCTTTACCAGTACCGTTGCAAAATATCCGGCCTTGCTGCCATCCTGCGGCGGGCGCGCAGTCGAAAGGTCGGGGAAGATCGTTTCATCCGGCAGGCCGCAGCTGCACACGAGGGCGCTGCGGCTCAACGCACCGTGGGCGTCCAGGGTGTCCAGCAGGGCGGGCAGCTGACGCCCGGTTTTCATCAGGACTTTCGTGCCGGGGGCGTCCAATACCTCGTCGGCCCGGCTGCCGGGAGCGATGGTCATCGGAGCGTCCATGCCGCCGGTAAGGGGCTGGTTCAGCCGTGCCGCTGCCGCGCAGAAGCTGGGCACACCCGCCGCCATCGCGGTGGCATAGCCCTGCGCCTGCAGGATCTCCTGCAGATAGCCAAAGGTGGCATAAATGGACACGTCACCCAGGTTCAGCATGGCCACATCCTGCCCGGCATCCAGAAAAGGCCGCACTGCGCTGGCAGCGGTCTCGTGAGAGGCGTGCAGCACGGCGGCGTCCCGGCTCATGGCAAACTGCAGGGGCAGAATGGTCTTGCCGTCCAGCTCTGCGCCCAGTGCCCGGCGGGCGATGTCCAGCGCCAGCATCTGCCCGGAAGCGGTCTGCGGCGCAGCCAGCACCGGGCACTGCCGCAGCAGACGCACGGCCTGCAAAGTCAGCAGCTCCGGGTCGCCGGGGCCGACGCTGACCCCGTAAAAGGTGCCGGTCATGCGTTGTTCCATTGTTCAAGCAGCTCCTTTGCAGTTTGTGTTGCGCCAAGCGGCCCGTGCTGGTTGGAAAACAGCACTGCACCCACCCGGAAGGCTTCGCCCGCCCGGCGGTCGAGGTGCAGCTGGATGGCATCCAGCAGGCTTTCCAGCACCGGGGCGCGCAGTCCGGCGGCGTCCAGCAGCTCCAGACAGGCGTCGGTGGTGGCGGCGGCGTACAAAGCCGCGCACAGCTCCCGGCTTGCCCCACAGAGGGCGGCATGGGCACAGAACAGCTCGGTGCGGCAGTCGGCCGTGTGGGAGTGGGTGTTCATGATGCCGCCGGCCACCTTGACCAGCTTGCCCACATGGCCCACCAGCAGCACCTGTTCAAACCCGGCAGAGGCAGCCATATCCAGCGTATCTCCGATGAAGTTGGAGGTCTTGACCACCGGGATGCTCCCAAAACCGGGGTAGGTATCGTGCAGGTAATCCAACCCATAGTTGCCGGGGGCCAGGATGAGCCGTTTCGGCGCACCGGCCCGCAGAACAGCCTGGTTCATTTCCAGCTGGATGGTGTCCAGAATGGCCTGCTGGCTCATAGGTTCCACGATGCCGCTGGTGCCCAGCACCGAAAGGCCGCCCTCCACCCCGATATGCGGGTTGAAGGTACGCCGGGCCACTTCCTCACCGTTCTGGATAGAAATGGTCACAGCAAAGCCGTCGGCATAACAGGCGGCTTCGGCCTCCCGGCGCAGTGCTTCGGTGATCATCTGCCGGGGCACATGGTTGATGGCAGCAGCGTCCACAGGCTGGTCGAGACCGGGTTTTGTCACCCGACCCACGCCCTTGCCGCCGTTGATGCGGATCTCGGTGCAACCCGGCAGCAGCTCCACTGTGGCGATCACCGGCAGGCCGGTGGTCACGTCTACGTCATCGCCGCCGTCCTTTTCAATGGCGCATTCGGCCCCAGTTTCGGTGCGGCGGCAGAACAGGGGTGCTACCGCCACCACGATGCCCTTTGGGGTGCGCAGCGCCACCGTCTCCGGCGCATGGCCGGTGAGCAGCAGCCGGGCCGCGCCCGCTGCCCCCAGCGCCGCACAGGTGCCGGTGGTATAGCCGCAGCGCAGCAGCTTCTGCCCGCTGCGGATGTAGTGTTCAAACTTTGGCTTTTGGGGTTTTGCCTCCCCGAACAGGGCCGTGTATTGCGCTTCACTCAGCGCATAGAGGGCGCGGATATTGTCTGGCGCAAAGGCAGCTTCCGGGGTCAGGACGCCGGAGATATGATCCGGGAACACGCACACCACCGCGTCCGCGATCTTCTGCGCCATATCCAGCTCGTGGAGGCTCACGATGACCGCAAGGCCCTGCTCATGGGCCAGCTTCTGCAGGATGGTCAGCAGTTCGATCTTGCCCTTGATGTCCAGAAAAGAGGTCGGCTCGTCCAGCAGCAGCACCTTGGGCTGCTGGCAGATGGCACGGGCCAGCAGTACCCGCTGACGCTGGCCGTCACTGATGCAGTTGAAATCCCGATCCGCCAGATGGGCGGCCCCGGCAACCTCCAGTGCCCTCTGCACGGCCTGCCGGTCGGCAGCGGACAGGATACCCAGCCGCCCGGTGTAGGGAATGCGCCCGGCGGCGGCAAACTCAAAGCAGGTGGTCAGCTCGGTGCGGCGGGTGTGGGGCAGCATCAGCGCCAGTTTCTGGGCACGGGCGGTGCCGGAGTAGGCGGTCAGAGCCTGCCCGTCCAGCAGCACGGTGCCGCCCAGCGGGGCCAGCTGCCCGGCCAGTGTTTTGAGCAGGGTGGATTTGCCCGCGCCGTTGGGGCCGATCAGGGCAAGGATCTGCCCCGGCTTTGCCCCCAGCGCAATGCCGGAGGCCAGCGGCGTTTTGCCGTAGCCGATGGCAAGCGCCTGCGTTTCACAGAGAAATTCCTTCATCATGCACCCTCCTGATTCCGGCGGATGAGCAGCCCGATGACTACCGGGGCACCGAACACGGCGGTGACCGCGCTGATGGAAAGTTCGGTGGGAGCAAACAGGCTGCGGGCGATCAGGTCGCACAGCAGGCAGAAGGCCGCGCCGCCCAGGCAGCAGCCCGGCAGCACCACCAGCGGCTTTGCACTGCCCAGCAGCTGCTTGACCAGATGGGGCACTGCAATGCCAACAAAGGAGATGGGCCCCGCAAAAGCGGTGACGCAGGCCGCCAGCAGGCTGGAAAGCAGTACCAGCAGCCGGGAAAAGCGCCGGACGTTCACGCCCACGCTCTGGGCATAGGCCTCACCCATCTGGTAGGCACTCATGGGCTTGGAAAGGCAGAAAGCCACGGCCAGCGCAGGCAGCACTACCAGCGCGGCCGCCCGCACATTGCCCCAGGTCATACCGGAAAAGCTGCCCTGGGACCAGTTGTGCAGGTTGACGATGTTGGAATCCTGCGCGAAGGCTACCACGAACTCGGTGATGGCGGAACAGATGTAGCCGATCATGACGCCGCAGATGA
>CABQHF010000101.1 GCA_902463905.1 uncultured Faecalibacterium sp.
ACGCTGTCCTTGGCAAGGCCGGTGTCCGCTGCCCGGATGTTGATGTGGGTGGGCAGACGGGCTTTGTCCAGCCGGGATGTAATGGCAGCCGCGATCACGGTGGGGCTGTGCCGGTTGCCGATCTCGTTCTGCACGATCAGCACCGGGCGCACGCCACCCTGTTCGGAGCCGACCACCGGCGAAAGGTCGGCGTAAAACACTTCTCCTCTGTGTACTTCCATGGAATCTCCCTCCCTGTGTGCTGCGGGGGATGGCCTCCGCCCGTGCACTTTCAGTATGAGCAGGGCCGGGGCAGGTTATGCAGCGGGGCGTATTCCATTGTATGCACAAAGGGCGGTCAGGTTTCCGGGGCAGTCTCCAGCACGCAGAAAGCCAGCGCCACGCCGCCGTCGTGGCTCAGGGAGAGGTGGGCGGAAAGGCCGTGCTCCGACACCCAGCGGGCGGTATTGCCGGAGAACCGGTAGGCCGGGGCGCCGCTGTCCAGCCGGACGGCCTCGATCTCCCGCAGGGCGAAAGGCTCCCGCAGGCCGGTGCCGACCGCCTTCAGAAAGGCCTCCTTGGCGGCGAAATCTGCCGCCGCACTGGCCAGCCGGTGTGCCCCGCTGCGCCCGGCGGGCAGGGGGGTGTCCAGCGCCAGAGCTTCCCGTTCAGCAGGGCCGTACACCCGCTGCGCAAAGGCCGCCGCGTGGGGGCCGGAAAGGCTTTTTTCCAGATGATCGAGGGCGCATACGTCGCAGCCGATGCCAAAGATCATGGCAGGCTCCTTTCTGCCGCGTTTTTTCCACAGCGGCATTCTTCATGTTGCATGAAAGTAACTGGAAATTCTGGGCAATATGTGCAAATCCACCGGGTTCGTCTTGAAGTTTCGGCGCAATTCGTGTACAATAAATTATAAGTTCATCCGAAGGGGGTGTATTCCGTGGGCGAAGCAACTACTATTTTTTCGATCCACGATCGTAAGGACTACGAGATCCACGAGATCGTACAGCAGGTGTACGATGCATTAAAGGAAAAAGGCTACAATCCGGTCAACCAGCTGGTGGGCTATATCCTGTCGGAAGACCCCACCTACATCACGACCTATAAGAACGCCCGCGCGTTGATCCGCAAGGTGGATCGCGATGATCTGCTGCAGGCCATGCTGCGCAATTATCTCAACGTTTGACGTTTCCGGCTTTTTCAGCTCCGCTGCCCGTACAAGGGCGGCGGAGTTTTTTGTTTATTGGTGGATGTGGGCAGGCGGGGGAGCTTTCTCCGCGAACAGCCCGGGACTCCAGTCCCGCCCCAACGCTGCGCGCCGGGGCCCCACCTCCAGGACGTTCGACGGAGAAACTCCTCCGCCTGCCCGTCCCGCGCAAAAGCTCAGAGCATGGGCAGGGTGAAGATCTGGTTCACCAGCACCTCATACTCCCACGGCTCGCGGGCCTTGCGCAGCTGCTTTTCCAACTTTTCCGACCCTGCAAAGCGGTGGATCAGGTAGAACCAGTGAGCCTTCATGCGGCTCACGGCACAACCGGCGCTGCCGAACAGTTCGGTGTAGCCGTGGTACAGGTCGTCCAGATAGCCCCGCAGTTCCTCGCGGGAGGCACCGGTCCCGCCGCGGGCCCGCCGTAGCAGGGCCGGGTCTGCGATAAAGCCCCGCCCGATCATGATGCCGGACAGCTGCGGGAACTGTGTTTCCAGTGCGTGCAGTTCCTCCGGGGTGGTCACGTCGCCGTTGTAGCACACCGGCATGGTGCACCGGGGCAGAGCCTCGGCAAAGGCGGCCCGGTCGGCCTGCCCGCGGTAGAGCTGCCGCATCACACGGGGGTGGATGGTCAGTTCACAGATCGGGTAGCAGTCGTAGACGTCCAGAATGGCGGCAAACTCTTCGGGTTTGTCGATGCCTAAGCGGGTCTTGACCGAGATGGGCCCTTCTGTGTGGGAAAACACCGCGTCCAGAAAGGCGTCCAGTCTGGCGGGGTCCCGCAGCATACCGGAGCCTTTGCCCTTGGCGGTCACGGTGCCGGAGGGGCAGCCGAGGTTCAGGTTCACTTCGGTGTAGCCCAGCGCCCGCAGCTCGCCGATCATCCAGGCGGCCAGTTCGCCGTCCTTCGCCAGCAGCTGCGGGATCACCGGCGCACCGGGGTTTGCGGCGGGGGCAAGCTCCGCCATCTTCTTCTTGATGAGCACCCGGTTCTCCGGCGGAGAGAGAAAGGGCGCATAGTATCGGTGGGCGGTGCCTTCCGGCCCGAACCACTTCTGCTGGGCCTGACGCCAGACCCGGTCGGTAAGCCCCTCCATGGGGGCGGCATAATACTGCATAAAAAACTCCCGGCTGCGGATCAGTTGAAGGAGCGGAAGCCCTTGCCGATGATCTCGCTGGAATTGACGATGGTGATGAAGCTGTGGGGGTCGTTCTCACGCAGGAAGTTGCGCAGCTGCAGCGCCTGCCGGCGGGTGAGCACGGTGACCAGCACGCTGAGCTCGTGGTGGGTGTAGGCACCGTAGGCCTTTTCCACCGTAGCGGAACGGTTCATGTCCTTGATGATGAAGTCCAGAATGGGCTGGGGGTTGGCCGTCATGATGGTGCACACCTTGCGCAGACGGATGTTTTCAATGGCACCGTCCACCACGAAGCTCTTGCCGATGAGGCCCAGGATGCAGTACAGACCGGTGCCCATGCCGAAACGCCAGGCGGCAGCCAGCACGATGAGGATATCGCTCACCATCAGGGCCTTGCCGATCTCCATGGAGGTATATTTGGCCAGGATCAGGGCCACAATGTCGGTGCCGCCGGTGGAGGCGCCGATATCGAACACGATGGCCGCACCCAGTGCAGGCAGGAACACCGCGAACACCAGGTCCAGCAGGGCGTCACCGCTCATGGAGACCCCCGACGGGTACAGCCACTCGAATATGGACACGAAGAAGGACAGAGCAAAGGACGAGTAGATGGTCCAGCCCATGGTCTTGATGCCCAGAAAGACGAAGCCCAGCACCACCAGGATGAGGTTGATGATCCACATGAAGCCGCCCACGTTGATCTGGGGGAACAGGTCGGCCAGCAGGATGGACAGGCCGGATGTGCCGCCAAAGGCGAAATGGTTGGGGTTTTTGAAATAGACGATGCCCACGGCGGTCAGGATCAGACCGAGGTTGAGCTCACCAAAGAAATTTAAATTCTTCAGCAGATTCTGCTTGCTGAACGCTTCTTTTAAACTGTTCATGGGGTTCCTCCTATATTAAATGGCGCAAAAATGGCCGTGCACCACGCAAAAATATACTCTCCTTCTCCTGCACTGTCAAGGGATAGCACGAAAGTTGTAAAAAATAGCCGCCCGCCGCCCCGGCAGGAGTGCCCCTCGGCCTGCCGGAAAAGTGGAAAAGCGCGCTGCTCCGCTGCTTCCCTCCGCCGGCTGTGGCCCGGCAGGAAAAAGGCTTTTGTCGCTTTCTCTTGAAGAAATCATGGAAATGGTGTATTATATACTATTATGAGTAAGTGGGCACAGATCCTGTGCCCTGACAGGGGGAAACTTCATGGCTGATAAAAATTTTCTGACGGATATCATTGATGCCGACCTTGCCGAGGGCAAGATCAGCGAGATCCATACCCGCTTCCCGCCGGAGCCGAACGGCTACCTGCACATCGGCAGCGCCAAGGCAATCTACATCAATTGGTCCATTGCCAACCAGTACGGCGGCAAGTTCAATCTGCGTCTGGACGATACAAACCCCGCCCGCGAGGGAGAGGAGTACGTCAACAGCATCATCGAGGATCTGCACTGGCTGGGTGCCGACCCCAACGGCGGCATCTTCTACGGCAGCGACTACTTTGACAAGTGTTATGAGCTGGCTGAAAAGCTCATCAAGGAAGGCAAGGCCTATGTGGATGACCTGAGCCGCGAGGAGATGCGCGAGTACCGCGGTGCCGATGCCGGCAAGCCGTCCCGCCCGTCCCCGTACCGCGACCGTACCCCGGAGGAGAACCTCGACCTGTTCCGCCGGATGCGTGCCGGTGAGTTCAAGGAAGGCGAAAAGACCCTGCGTGCTAAGATCGACCTGGCCAGCCCCAACATGAACTTGCGTGACCCGGCCATCTACCGTATCAAGTACGCCGAGCATCACCGCCAGGGCAGCAAGTGGTGCATCTACCCGATGTACGACTTTGCCCACCCCATCCAGGACGCCATTGAGGGCATCACCCACAGCATGTGCAGCCTGGAGTTCGAGAACCATCGCCCGCTGTATGAGTGGGTCATCAACAACACCTTCGGCACCGCCTTCCCCAAGCAGCGCGAGTTCGCCCGCCTGAACATGACCAACACCGTCATGAGCAAGCGCTATCTGCGTGAGCTGGTGGAAATGGGCATCGTGGACGGCTGGGATGATCCCCGCATGCCCACCCTGTGCGGCCTGCGCCGCCGCGGCTACACCCCCACTTCCATCTTCACCTTCGTGCGGGAGGCCGGTATCTCCAAGTCCGATAATCTGATCGACATGCGCCAGCTGGAAGCCTGCATCCGCAGTGAGCTGGATCTGACCGCTCAGCGCCGCATTGCCGTGCTGGAGCCGATCAAGCTGATCGTGGACAACTACCCGGAGGACAAGACCGAGTACTTTGATGTGGCCAACAACCCCAACCGCGAGGCCAACGACACCACCACCCGCAAGGTGGCCTTCACCCGCGAGCTGTGGATCGAGAACGAGGACTTTGCGGAGGTGCCGCCTCCCAAGTTCAAGCGCCTGACCATCGGCGGCGAAGTGCGTCTGATGGGCGCTTACATCGTCAAGTGCACCGGTGTGGACAAGAACGCCGACGGCAGCATCGCTGCCATCCACTGCACCGCTGATCTGGAGACCGGCAACGGCAACCCCGCCGATGGCCGCAAGGTCAAGGGCACCATCCACTGGGTGAGCGCTGCCCACTGCATCGACGCCGAGGTGCGCCTGTACGACAAGCTGTTCACCGAGGCCAACATGAACGCCATCCCCGAGGGCAGCGACTACAAGGACTACCTGAACCCGGAGAGCGTTGTGGTCTGCACCGGCTGCAAGCTGGAAGAGAGCCTGAAGGACGCCAAGCCCGGCGACAAGTTCCAGTTCGTGCGCACCGGCTTCTTCACCCCGGACAGCAAGAATCCCGGCGTGTACAACCGCATCGTCACCCTGCGCGACAGCTTCAAGCCTGCAAAGTAAAAAGGACTGTCAAGTCAAAAGGAGCATCGGATCTTTTATGAAGAAAACACTGACCCGCAACATCGTTATCATGGCCATCGTCACTGTCATCATGGCAGTGGGCCTGAGCCTGTATATCAAGAACACCGGCACCGTGCCGGCAGCCGACAACACTGCCTCCCTGACCGATGGCACCTACACTGCCAGCGCCAAGGGCTGCCTGAGCGAAGTCTCCGTGACGGTCACTGTCACCGGCGGCAAGGTGACTGCTGTGCAGATCAACGCCGAGAACGAGACCCCGGATCTGGGCGGCAAGGCTGCCAGCTCTCTGGCTGATGCGATCCTCACTGCCGGCGGCACCGACGGCGTGGACGCTGTTTCCGGCGCTACTCTCACCAGCGATGCTGTGTTCACCGCCGTAAACGACTGCCTGAGCCAGGCAAAGTAAGCACCGCGCAAAAAACGCAGACGAATGCCCTGTGGGAGCTTTCCCGCAGGGCATTTTTGCTTGCCGGAAATAAGGACAAAAATGCCGCCCGCAGGGAATGCTCTCTGCGGGCGGCTTTGGCTTATGGGTCAGGAGGACGGCTTATCAGACCGCACGGCCGGCATCGTTACCGCCGCGGATGGCCAGTGCGATGTTGAAGGGGTTGGCACAGTCGCCGATGGTGTACACTTCCTTGCAGTCGATGCCGTCCACCAGGCTGGTGTTGGGCAGCATGTCGGCACCGTTGACGATGGCATCACACTTGATGTTCATCTCTACGCCGCTGTCCAGCGTGAGGGTGGCCACATTGCCGCTCACCGTCTTGATGGCGGACTGCGGATAGGACTTGACACCCTGTGCGTACAGGCCGGTGCCCATGCCGAACCGCACGGCGGCGGCCAGCACGATGAGGATATCGCTGACCATCAGCGCCTTGCCGATTTCCATGGAGGTGTACTTGGCTATGACATCAGGCTGGGAGGGTCAGTCGTGTCCGTTGGTAGATACTGCAGCCATGATCTGGCGGATCAGCTCCCGCTGCACGGCGGAAGTGCGGCGACTGCGTTTGCCATAGATGAAAAACTCCCACCGGAGCTGCAGATTTTGTAAGGGACAAAAGCAGATGTCTGCAGGCAGCATGCTGGCTTTTCCGGCGTAAAAAGAAACAAAGCCCTGCCGTAGCAGATCCAAAACAAGTTCCCAGTCGGCATCGCCCAGCACGCTGTCGATGGTAAGTCCCATGGTCTGCAGCCGTTCCATCAGCTGCGCCTGAGAGCGGTTCTCGGTATTCAGGGTGATCAGCGGGACCTCCTTCAGATCGGCAAGGGTCAGGGAATGCTTTTGCGCCAACGGATTCTGCCGGGACAAAATGGCACCGATGTCGCTTTCGAAGTGAGCCAGCTGGACAAAGTCAATGCTGCTCAAAGGGGAAGTAGTGATGACAAGATCACAGTCGTAATTCCGATAGTTGCGGCTGCGCTCGTTGTCGGTATAACTGTGGAAATGCAGCTGCACCTCCGAGTGCTGCTGCTGGAATGCGGAAAAGAAATGAGGCGGCAGCTCCTGCAAAAAGCCCATAAAATATCCGATACGCAGCTGAGGCTGGGCGTGAAACTGCCGCAGCCGCAGCAGGATCTCGTCCCGCTCGTTCAGATGCGGACGTACCTGCTGCTCCAACAGACGGCCGGCCTCGGTCAGGGTAACGCCATCGGAGCTGCGCACAAACAGCTGAACGCCCAGCTCCTGTTCCAGATTGGCCAGCGATTTGCTGATGGCCTGCTGGCTGACAAAACAAGTTTCGGCGGCGCGGCGAAAGCTGTTCTGCTCACAGACGGCAAGAAAAAACTCAAGCTGCTTGTACTCCATAAAATGGTTACACTCCTTACAACTACAATTTGTAACGGGGTAAAAATCAATTGATTGCCATAGTCTTGACAAATGGATAAACTGTTTATAGTATAGTGCTTTTGTATACACGATGCAAGGGCAGACATCCTACGGAGAAAGAAGAAAGGAAGTACCCCACTATGAAAAAAATTTCTCGTTCCGGCTTTATCAAGCTGGCCGCTGCCGCTGCCATGAGCGGTGTGACCGCCGGTGCACTGACAGCCTGCGGCAACGGTGCAGGCTCCTCTACTGCCTCTGGCGGCGCTGCAGTCTACACCCCCGGTACCTACACTGCCAAGGCTACCGGCATGGGCGAGGTGACCGTCAGCATGACTTTTACCGAGAATGCTATTACGGATGTAACGGTGGATACCGTCAATGAGACCATCGACCTGGCCCGCAACTCGGCTGAGGATTTCCAGAAGGCTCTGATGG
>CABQHF010000102.1 GCA_902463905.1 uncultured Faecalibacterium sp.
AGCCGTAGGTGGTGCAGGCCTGCTCGGCCATCTTGATGCCGCCGTAGGGCATGAAAGCACGCTTGAGGGGCTTGTCGGTCTGCAGGCCGACGATCTGCTCCAGATCCTTCAGGTTTTCGTCAATGTAGCCGGGGCCGTAGGCGGTCAGGCCGCTGACGACCTCCGTCTCCATGTCCAGCACGCCGCCCTTGGCGCGCTCGGCCTTCTGCAGCTTCTGCAGGGCACCCCACAGCTTGTCGGTCGCCTCGGTGGGGCCGGCCAGAAAGCTCTCGTCGCCCTGGTAGGGGGTATAGTTCTTCTGGATGAAGTCGCGCACATTGACTTCCTCTTTCCAGATGCGGCCCTCAAAGCCTTCCCACTGTTCAAAATTGATCATTGGAACCTCCTTGCTCCATTCCATGCGTTGGTTAGCATAGCCTAACTATTGAGCCTTTGAAAAGCCGCTCCTTGTTGGCGGCTTTCTGGGGGCGGACTGATCGGAGCAGCTCTGAACAAAAATTTGTCAAAGCGCCTCCTTGGACACACTGCACCCTTAGTTCCGCCGCGCTGCCAAAAAGCAGCGGCGAGGTGTGGAGTTGCAGTGCTGCATAACCTATGATAACAGAGATGCGTTTTAAAAGCAAGAGGAAAGCAATGGATTTTGCACAGCCTTAGCCGGCTGTGTCTGTACAGGGTGCACGAATCGGGCAGAAAAAACTTTACTGCAAAAAAGTTCCGGAAAATTTTCAAATAAGGGTTGACAAGACTAACTGCGTATGGTATTCTGTTCTCGCAACGAGGTTAGATAAACCTAACCGCTTGAAACGCGTTGCACCAGAACAGCAGAGGTACCTGCAATGCTTCTGCGCAAAACTCAGGTCTGATGTAGCTGCTAAGCTGTATCAGACGTCAGGTTTGTCGTGGCGAGGCCACTCCATCTTGCCTATGCAAGACCACCTTGTGGCTTAAAAGTCTCACTGGGGCTTTCATTGCTGCGCAAACGCCAATTCCTCCATTCCATTCTCTTTTTCAAAAGGAAGCTGCAGCATGGTTTGCTCTGCGGCCTCCGGCGCGGCATTCGATGTGATTGGTACCGCATCGCGTGCAAAGAAAACAAAAACGGGACGTGCAGCTTGACCACCTGCACGCCCCGATTTTTGTTTTATTCCACGATCTCCGCAAGCGCCTGATACAGCTCTGCGGCCCCGCCGCCGGGGTATTTGACCGAGACAAAGGCATTGTTCAGGATGCACACCCCATCGGAATAAACCGTGAACAGCAGCTGATGCTGCTCGGCGTCATCGTAATAGCTCACGGTGATGGAATCCACCGGAAATTCGTGGGAGTAGGAGGAATAGTTCTGGCTGAGCCGTCTGACACAGCGCACGCCGGAAAGCACTTCCGAAATGTTCTGATAGATCTCATCCGAACTGGAATAAACCTCGAACTCCATTTCGTTGGAGCTGGCAAAATTCTGCTGGTGCTCCGCCTGGACACTGGCCTGTGTGCTGGCGCTGATCTTTGATGCAAGGTCGATCTTACCGGACGGCAGGATCAGCACCAATACCAGCAGGATCAGCAGAACAATGCCTGCACGGGACAGGATGCTCTTGTTCTTCATAAAGAGTCACGCCTCCTTTGGCGGTGTCCGGGTCAGACGCCGCTGGGCAAGGAAAAAGCCCACGGCGCTGGCGGCAAACACGAAATAATAGCTGGCGATGCGGTAGAGCATGAGCACGCTCATCACCTCACCGGAAGGCAAAAAGCTGCTGTACAGCAGCAGAAAGGCGGTCTCGATGGAGCCCATGCCTGCCACGTTGGGCAGGGCGTTGGAGACGAACAGCATCAGGCTGGTGAGCAGCTGCACCCGCGCAAAACTCAGCGGGGACAGCTGCATGAACCGGATGCACAGCCACGGCAGGCAGAACAGCAAAAACAGCTTGAGCGCCTGCAGGGCAAAGATCTGCACACAGCGGGCCTTGTCGGCCAGCAGCAGGCGGCTCTCGGTGCCCAGTACATCCAGCTGCTCCAGCCAGTCGGCCCGGCGCTGCTGCCATTTTTCGGTCTTGGGCAGAAAGCCCAGTGCCCAGCGGGCCAGATTCTGCACCAGCGGCGACACGCACACCAGCACCAGCGCCACGATCACCAGCGCTACCACAGCATATGCCATGGGCAGATATTTCAGCACGCCGGTGGTGTTGGCGGCCAGCCATTTGTGCTGGAGCAGCAGCATCACGGTGGCGTACAGCAGCACCGTGGTCTTGTGGAATACATATTGCAGGGTCATCAGGCCCACGCCGGGGCCAATGTCCAGCCCTGCCTGATGCAGATACCAGGTCTGCACCGGCACGGCACCCGCGCCCAGGGTGACCACGTTGCCAAAGGTGCCGCACCAGGCGTTGTCGATGCCCTGCCGCAGGGTGAAGCCGGGCAGCCGCCCCCGCACGATGACGTAGGAGACGCAGCCCTCCAGCAGCGGGTAGCTGATGCCCAGCGCCAGCACCACCAGAACCTGCCACAGGTTCAGCTGGGCAAGGGCGGCTGTGATCTCGGCCCAGTGATCCCGGAAGATGAGCACGATCACGCAGGTGAGCGCCAGCAGGATCAGCAGAGATAATACGGCCTTTTTGCGGGAAGGCTGAGAGGCGGCAGATTGGTTCATGGGGGCAGAACTCCTTTCAGACAGGATGAAACTTTTTTAAAAGTATAGCACAGCCGCCGACCGTCTTTGTGAACGGAAGCCGAATTTTCTTGTGCAATCCGGCCCGGATGATAAAAAAGATGTCCGGAACGGAAAGAAACGGACAAATATTGCAGATTGTTTTGACACACTGCGCGCAAAAACGCCCCGGAAGATCACACGGATTTTCCGGGGCGTTGAATTTAACAAGAATAAAACAAAAGGCTTAGCGGGACTCGGTCAGCTCCCGGATCAGACGGACCAGGGTGGAGACATAGGCTTCGTTGGTGTAGTAGCGCTCGTAGAGCTTGCGGCAGTCGGCCTTCATAGCGGCCAGCTGGTCGGGGTGCTCGATGGCATGGGCCAGCACTTTGGAAAGCTGGACGGGGTCGTCGTTGCGGTACACAAAGCCGTCCACCCCTTCCGTGATGAGGCCGGCGGTGCCGGTGTGCTCCGACACGATGGAAGGCTTGCCGAAGATCAGGCCCTCGGTTACAAAGGTGGGCATAGGGTCATCGCGGGAAGCGCACACAATGCAGGTGCACTGCTCCATCAGCGACTTGATCTCCGGGCGTTCCAGCCGCTTGCGGTAGAACACATTATGAGGGAACTGCTCGGTCAGGGCGTGCACATGGGCGGAGACGTCCCGGTCGGAAGCCTTGCCCACAAAGAGGAAGGAGGCCTTTTCCCGCACCTCCGGCGGCAGCAGGCGGATGGCTTCGCAGTAGATGTCCTGCCCCTTGCGCATCTCCATGGAACCCACCGTGACGAACAGGGGCCGCCCGCCGGCATAGCTCAGGTCATAGCGGGGGAAACTCTCGCGGGCGTAGTCGGGCAGGCCGTAGATCAGCTGCTCCACCTTGAACTTGGGCCGCACCGCGTGTATGGCGGCGGTGGCGTGAGAGCCTACGGCGGCAATGTGCACATTGTCGGCCAGTTCCTTAGGGATCTTGTGGGTGATGAAGGGATAGCCCGCAAAGGCGTCGTGCAGCCACCACAGCACCGGTACGAAGCCGCCGTTCAGGGTGCGCACGGCAGGGGCTTCCACCACCGTATTGGCCAGCACGAGATCCGCGCTGGAGGCCAGCTCCCACAGGGTGGAAGAGGTCACGCAGTCGCGGCGGGTGACCACGGCGGCACCGGCGTCCAGAAAGAGCGGCAGGGAGCCCTCGTCCGAGGGGCCAAGCACCACCACTTCATAGCCAAGACTGCGCAGCACCGGGATGGCGCTCACCAGCACGATGGGCGCACCGGTCATGGTGAGTTCATGGCTCAGCACCACGGCGCGTTTGCCGGTGGCCGAGAATACGTCCTTGGCGCACAGCTCCCGGCGGAAGTGCAGCAGTGCCTGCGGGACGCAGCGGCAGTTCTGCGCCAGCTGGTTTGCCAGCCGCAGCAGTTCCAGCACATCGTCTTTGCCGCGGGCCGCCGCGCGGCAGCGGTCCAGCAGGGCGCGGGAGAGCAGGGCACAGCGCTGGCCGGGCAGGTGCTGGTCGGTCTGGTACAGGGCACTGCCGCCGTCGTAGCCGAACACGGCATCGCACACCACAAGGTCGGCCCCCTGCTGCAAGGCGGCTGCAAAATAGGTGAGGGCGGTGGAGGTGCACTCCACATCCTCGCTCACCAGCAGCACACCGTTCACGGAGGGGGTCAGCTCACCTTCCAGCCGGTCCACCAGCCGGAACTTGCGGTGCAGCTGCTCGGCCAGAGAAAGGGTCAGGGCATTGCGGCGGCCCGGGGCGTACACCAGCAGATAGGTGCTCTGGGTGTCGGTATAGGTCTGTTCCCGCAGCTGGCGGCGCTGCAGGGGGCTGTAACTGCTGTACATGGACGAACCCCCTTCAATGCCGGTGGAACAGGCCCAGCAGCTTGCGCAGCGGAGCCGTGAGCTTCCAGCTGCTGCTGCCCAGCACGTTTTCCAGCGAGGCTTCGTAGGCGGCCCGGCTGTTCTGCAGGTCGGTCAGATGCTGCTGCTGTTCTGCCAGCTGCTTGCGCAGCTGCTGGATCTCAGCGTTTGCCTCCAGCAGCTGTTCGGTGCCCTGACGGGACACGGCCTCGGTCTCTTCCTTGAGCACGGTCAGCGCCCGCAGCAGGGCCTTGCCGGGCTGCTCATGCAGGTAGCGGCCCAGGGGATAGTAGCGATATTTCACCGCAAACCGCAGCCCGGCGGGGAAGCCTACGGCACTTTCCACTGTCAGGTTGGGGTCGATGTTCATGAACAGCATGGTGCCCTCCTGCAGGGCGTTGCCGTTGAGGATGTGGTAGCTGAGCCGCTCGTCTGAGAGGGAAAAATCGGTGATGCAGCAGGCAAATTCACCGGGATCCAGCCGCAGAGCCCTGGCCTCCACGGGCAACTCGAACACAGCCGACACTTCGTGGGTCAGCTCGTCGTAGGAGTCAGGGGCAACGGTCAGGCACTCATGGGGCGAAAAACCGGAGCCGGAGTCGTAGAACAGCTGGGGCAGAAGCAGAGCACCCTGTTCGGTGTCGGCACCCTGCGAGGCCAGCACGGCCTCATATTTCAGCACCTGCTGCTCCAGCTCCAGGCACCGCTGTGCCAGCCGGGAAACGCCTTCGTCCGACAGCCGGAGCTGCTGTTCCAGTTCGGCCACGCGGCTGCCTGCCGCGTCCAGGGTCTGGGGGGCATCATTGTTCATAACCGGATTCTCCTCTTGTTTTATAGGATACGGCTGCACCGCAGCAGCCGGGGAAATCAATGCTGCGAAAGCGCGGGGGTACGCCGCTGGGCCTGCCGCCGTGCGGCCGAGGTTTTGACGATCCAGCTGCGCCGCAGGTTCAACAGGGCGCACGCCAGCCAGATGAAGGCAAACACGATCACGTTCTGCAGCAGCATACCCCGCAGCGGGTGGTCTGTAAAGTGAGCCGCGAACAGATACCACGGAATGGCGATAAGCTCCACCGTGTGGATGCAGAAGATGTTCAGCGAATTGCGGCCGATGGCCTGCAGCCCCTGGGCGATGGGGCCGGTAAAGCGGTTGAGCCGCATGAACAGGCGGATGAACAAAAAGCCGGTGGCAGCATCCAGCAGGATGCTCAGCGGGCCGAGGGTCCACTCGCCCATGGAGATGCAGTCGGTGCTCTGGGTCAGCAGGGCACCCACGGCTGTCAGGGCCGTGCCGCCCAGCAGGATGTACAGGGTGCGGCGGGACAGGGGCTTGTCCAGCCAGCGGTTCTTCTTGGCCAGATAGCCGATGTAAAGGTAGGGCACGATCACGGCCCCCTGCGAAAGGCTGAAGGGCAACTCCCACACCAGTGTGGTGCCCCAGCCCAGCAGCATGATGCCGAGCACAGCCCAGTGTGTGTATTTCTCCGGGAAGATATTCAGGATGGCGTCCAGCAGCACCCAGCCGATCAGCAGCGAGAGCAGATACCACATGGGGCCGGTGGAAAAGAACTGCTGTCCGGCATAAGTAGTGGTGTGGGGCAGCCCCAGCAGAAAGCCGCCGGCCACCTTGAGGGTCTCGGTGACGCTGCTGGGGAAGTAATGGAACGCCATGTAGTGGCACAGCAGATGCAATAGCGAAGTGCACACCGCCGTGATGCAGTAGGGCTTGAGCAGCGCTCTGAGCTGCTGCTGGATGCACTTGCCGATGGAGCGCTTGCGGAAACCGTAGCCGCTGGCAATGAAAAAGGCCGCCATCAGGGCCTCACGATAGATAAAAGGGAAAAACGCTGTGAGCGACAGCCCGCCGGAGATCTGCATGGGGTAGAGCTCAGCGGTGTGGGCCAGCACGATGGTGATCATGCCCAAGCCCTTGAGCATGTCGAACATGCCGATGGAGTTGACGGTGCTGGGTCTGGTGCCTTCCATGAAAAGGGTCCTTCCTTGCGCCGTCCGGAAACATGTGACCAACAGGCGCATACAGTAAAAAATGATCCATTTATAAGGATATAAGGCTAGTATAATGCTTTTTGTGCACACTGTCAATTTTGAATTGCCCACCGCCGGGTGGCAATTGTTGTCTTTACCGATAAAAAAGCCCGGCAGAAGGGCCGAATTTCTGGGCAGACGGCACAGGCTGCCGGATGGAAAAAACAAGATATGCAAGTTTTAATTGCCAAAAATGGAAATTAAATGTTGCAAAAGCCTTGCATTGCCAGCGGCGGTATTGTATACTGAACACAATTGAAAAAGCGGCCTGGCCCGGGTGGACCCGGCTGCAGGAATGTAAAAAACAATGACGTGGAGGCTAACATGGTTCATTCGTTGTATCAGTCCCTGAACAATCTGGAAACGATCTACGCAGACCGGATCGGCATCCGTTATTATGATGAGGCCAAGGGTGGTGTGGTGGAGGTGCCCTTCCGGCAGTACGCTGCAGACCTGCGCCGGTTCGTGGCATTTTTACGCGGCCGCACCCCGGACCCCCTGGGGCAGCGTGTGGCCATCCTGGCCCGCAACAGCTACCACTATGTGATGTGTATGTACGGCGCTGTGCTGGCCGGGGCCGTGGCAGTGCCCCTGAACACCGGCAAAAACTGGGACGAGATCCGCTATGAGCTGGACCTGGTGGAGCCGGTGTGCGTGCTCCACGACGGCGAGTACCTGAGCCGGGAACCGGCCCTGGGCCAGGAGTATGGGGACCGTCTGGTGCCCATGGACGCCTTTACCGCCTTTGAGCCTGCCATGGACATTACCGAAGTGCCGGACCTCAGCGCACTGGCCTTTATCATGTTCACCTCCGGCACCACTGGCCGCAGCAAGGGCGTCATGCTGTCCCAGAAGAACCTGTTCACCGCCATGCCTGCCTTCCTGACCCCCTTTGAGGACGTGC
>CABQHF010000103.1 GCA_902463905.1 uncultured Faecalibacterium sp.
ATTTCAAACTGCCCGGAAATCCCCGCCTTTTCCACTAAGTCCTTCATCACAAATTCCGCCATGGGGCTGCGGCAGATATTGCCGTGGCAAACAAACAAGATTTTCTTCATCTTACTCCCCCAGCACCTCGCCCAATGCCAGCACGGCGTTGCGGACGCACTCCGGGCAGGGGCACAGCGGTGCGCCGGTCTCCACGCCCTTCAGGTCCTTGCAGAGGGTAGCGCCGCACTTTTCCTGGAAGTTTTGCAGTAACTCCTTGGAGATACGGGGCGTGCCCTTGCCGTCGGTGACGACACCCGCCACCATCACAGCGCCGATGAGTGCGCCGCAGGTGCTTTCCATGCAACCCATGCCGGCGGCATAGCCTGCGCCCAGCTTCATCAGGGTGTCGGCATCCACCGGCAGCCTGTCCTCAAATGCTTTCATCACCGCCTGTGCGCAGTTGTACTGTCCGGCAGCTTTCCATGCGGCAGCCTGTGCTGCCCGTTCTTCGATGTTCATTTTTACAGTCCTCATCTTTCTTTGGTAAATCAGAGTTTATTTATTCCATATCATTACAAATTCTTTTTCGCCTGTGTTTTCGTCCACACGTTCGGATTGAATACTAAATTTTTCCCTCAGATAAAATTCAACTGCTTTCTGATTTCTCTGGTAGACACTTAATTTTAATGTGGATTTGAATTCCTTTGCATGATTTAGCAGTTGTTTGCCAATTCCTTTTGCTTGCATTGTTTCTTTTACAAAAAGGCCCTCAATATAATTATCATTCAATCCAATAAATCCATCGACCTGCTTTGTATGGTCATCTTCATGTACGCATATTTCCGCATGAGGAAGCATTTCTCTTACCATGTCGAAGTTACTCTGCCAATAGTCAACCGCTATAAAATCATGTGCACAAATATTCGTATCAAGCCATATCTGCATTACTGCGTCTATATCATCTTCACTGTATCGTCTTATCGATTCCTATCTCCTTAACCACCTATTTCTCAGTTCAACAAACTGGAATTTAACGCTTCCATACCATTGTAAATTCCTTTTCTCCCGTATTATCATCTACACATTCAGATTGGATACTAAATTCTTCTCGCAGATAAAATTGAATCGCTCTCTCATTTTTTTGATAAACGTTCAATTTTAGAGTGGACTTGATTTTCTTCACCTGATCCAATAACTGTTTTCCGGTTCTCTTTGACTGGGCTGCATCTTTTATAAAGATTCCTTCAATATAGTCGTTATTTAATCCAATAAATCCATCTATCTGATTTGCATTGTCACCTTCATGTACATATATTTCTGCAAGTGGCATCATTTCTTTTACCATATCAAAGTTGTTTTTCCAGTAATCTTGAGATATAAAACTATGTGCCTGAATATTCGTATTCAACCATATTTGCATTACTGAATCTATATCACCATCAACGTATTTCCTAATCATTTCATCATCTCCACAAATTCCGATTTGTCGATTTCAGTATCCCATGGTTTCCGCACACCGGGCAGGAGCACAGCGGTGCGCCGCAGGTACTTTCCGTAGAGCTGTGGGTGCTCCGGCATAAACGCTGTCGGTGCGGCAACGCGGAGATCACAGCGCAAGCTTTTTCCATTTCCGGATCTTAGTCCGAAAGGTTCCGAAGGGAGCGGCCGTGTTGACGTGAATGAACTTGTACACCTCCCACACCGCTGTTTTCGTGGCGTCATCCGCTAAGGCTTCGGGGATGTCATCAAACTCTGAAATATACTTCTCGAATGCTTTATTGATCTCAGCCTTGAGCTCTTCCTTGTTGTATGTTCGCAAAAAAACACCTCCGGAATTCCATATCGCTGCACCCAGTATACCATGCTTTCTCCCCACAGAAAAGCTCCTGCACGCAAAAGACCCCGGTGGGCACGCAAGCCACGCCGGGGTCTTTTTTGTTATTCTGCTGCAAAATGTCCGCATTTTCTCAGCAGAACGCAGAAAATACGGAAACTGCTTGATTCGACCCGGTTTCTGCACTAGAATGGAAACCAGAAACATATGTACAGTTTCCACAAGGAGGACGCTCATGCAGGAAAAGCTCGATGCGCTGGTGCGCACGCAGGCCATGCAGTTGTTCCGTCAGCAAGGGCTGCATTTCACCATGCAGCAGGTAGCAGAGCCGCTGCACATCAGCAAAAAGACCATCTACACCGTTTACCCCTCCAAAGAGGCGCTTTTGCTGGATATGGTAGACCATGCCTTTGCGGACATCCACCGTTGCAAGCAGGAGATCCTGGCGGGCAGCGGCACTTTGCAGGAAAAACTGCGGGCGGTCATCATTGCCATGCCGACGGAATACGCCGCACTGGACCTGCGGCAAATGAAGGAGCTGGACGAAAAATATCCGGTGGTGGCGGCACGGGTGCGCAGTCAGTTGGAAAACGGTTGGGAGCCCACCATGGCGCTGCTGGAACAGGCTGTGGCGGAGGGCGTCATGCGTCCGGTGTCCCTGCCGGTGCTGCGGCAGATGATCACCGCCTCCATTGAGAGCTTTCTGGCAGACCGTAGTCTGGCAGAAAGCGGGGTGCAGTATGTGGCGGTACTGGAAGAAATGATCTCAATTTTACTGGAAGGAGTGCTGCTGCGATGAAACACAGTTTTTGCGATGGATGGGAGTTTACCCGCCACTGGACGGAAGCCTTTGGCAAGGGGCTTCCGGTGCCAAAGCAGGAAGCCGTCCGCTTGCCCCATACCTGCCGGGAGGTGCCGCTGCACTACGCCTCCCCTGCCGATTACGAGATGGTCTGCGGCTACCGCAAGCGGTTCCGGGTGCCGCCGGTGCAGGCTGCGCCCCGGCTGTTTGTCCGCTTTGACGGAGCCGCCCATCAGGCGGTGGTGCGGGTCAACGGCAAGGTTGCCGGGCAGCACCGGGGCGGCTACACCGGCTTTGCGGTGGAGATCACCGACCTTGTGGACCGGGAGGGCGAAAACCTGCTGACCGTGCAGCTTGACACCCGGGAAGACCCGGCCATTCCGCCCTTTGGCTTTGTCATCGACTACCTGACCTACGGCGGGTTGTACCGGGAGGTCTGGCTGGAAGCCACCGCCGAAAGCCGCCTGACCGACCTGTTCGTCTACACCCCCACCCTGCAGGAGGCTGTGGTGCAATGGACGGCAGAGCTTACGTCCGCCGCCGTGGCGGTCCGCATCCGGTTGGAGACCGCTGAAGGCACCTTGCTGGCAGAGCAGACCACACCGGCGGCAGAAACCGGGAAGATCCAGCTTTCCGCCCCGGACGCACAGCCGTGGGATACAAAGCATCCGGTTTTGCATCATGCTATTGCAGAGCTTTTGAACGCCGCCGGGCAGACCATCGACCGCAGACAGGTGACCTTTGGCTTCCGCACGGCGGAGTTCCGGGCGGAAGGCTTCTACCTCAACGGCAAAAAGACCTTTCTGCGGGGTCTGAACCGACACCAAAGCTACCCTTACATTGGCTACGCCGCACCGGAAAGCCTGCAGCGGGAGGATGCCCGCATTTTGCAGGAGGAGCTGCACTGCACCGCCGTGCGTACCAGCCACTACCCCCAAAGCCAGTATTTTCTGGATGAGTGCGACCGGCGGGGTCTGCTGGTATTCACCGAGCTGCCGGGCTGGCAGCACATCGGGGACGACAACTGGAAGGATGCCGCCTGCGAGATGCTGCGAGAGATGCTCCTGCAAAACCGCAGCCACCCCAGCATCATCCTGTGGGGCGTGCGCATCAACGAGAGCGTGGACGACGATGTCTTCTACACCCGCACCAATCAAATCGCCCATCAGCTGGATCCCAGCCGTGCCACCTCCGGCGTGCGGTATCTGGAAAAGAGCCATCTGTTGGAGGACGTCTACGCCTACAACGATTTTTCTCACAACGGCATCACCCCCGGTGCAAAGCAAAAGAAGGACGTGACCCCGGACATGGGCAAGGCGCTGCTCATCTCGGAGTGCAACGGCCATATGTACCCCACCAAACCCTTTGACGATGGCCCCCATCGGCAGGAACACGCTTTGCGGCACGTCCGGGTGCAGAACGCCGCCTATGCCAGCAAGGAGCACGCCGGGTGCTTCGGCTGGTGTATGTTCGATTACCAGACCCACAAGGACTTCGGCTCGGGAGACCGCATCTGCTACCATGGCGTGCTGGACAGCTTCCGCAACCCCAAGCTGGCGGCGGCGGTCTATGCCAGTCAGGGCGACGCTGACCCGGTGCTGGCGGTCAGCTCCACCATGGATATCGGCGACAACCCCGCCGGGCAACTGGGCACAGCCTACGTTTTCAGCAATGCCCAGCAGGTCAGGCTGTACAAAAACGATGCCTTTGTCACCACCCTGCGCCGCAGCCAGTGGACGGCGCTGCCCCACCCGCCCTTTGTGATGGACGATACCATTGGCGAGCTGCTGGAAACGCAGGAGCACTTTTCCCCCGCCAAGGCAGCCGCTGTGCGGGACTGCCTGCTGGCTGCCGGGAAATACGGGCTGGCAGGGCTGCCGCTGGCCTACAAGGTCAAATTCGGCTGGTGTATGCTGCGCCACAAAATGACCTTTGAGGACGGGGTAGCGCTCTACGGCAAATATGTGGGCAACTGGGGCGGCGAAGCCACCCGTTGGCGGTTCGATGCCGTACAGGACGGCACCGTGGTGCGCAGTGTGACCCTTTGCCCCAGTGCAAAGCTACACTTGGAGGTCAAGGTCAGCCGGACGACCCTGCGGGAAAAAGATACTTACGATATGGCGGCTGTCCGGGTGCGGATCCTGGACGAGAACGACACCCCTGCCCCCTACGCACAGTTTCCGGTGCAGTTTGCGGTGGAGGGCAGCGCCGCCCTTGTGGGCCCGCAGACCGCCGTTGCCGAGGGCGGCATGACCGGAACCTATCTGCGCACCGTGGGCACTGCCGGAGAAGCCCTGCTGACCGTTTCTGCCCCGCAGACCCAGCCCGTTGTGCTGCGGTTCACCATTGAAAAGGAGGACGCTGTATGGAACTGACCCTGAAACAGAAAACCGCATTTGGTATTGGTGCCGTGGGCAAGGATATGGTATATGCCCTGTCGGCTTCTTACGTCATGTATTATTATCAGGATGTGCTGGGGCTTTCGGCCAGCTTTGTGGGCGTCGTGCTCATGGCTGCCCGGTTCTTTGATGCCTTCAACGACCCCTTTATGGGGGTTCTGGTGGCAAAGACCCGCACCCGCTGGGGGCGTTTCCGTCCGTGGATCTTTTCCGGCACGCTGCTCAATGCGCTGGTACTCTATGCTCTGTTTGCCGCCCCGGTGCTGGACGAAGCAGCGCTGATGGTCTACTTCAGCGTGGTGTACATCCTGTGGGGCGTCACCTACACCATGATGGATATTCCCTACTGGTCCATGATCCCGGCCGTGACCCGCACCCCAAAAGACCGGGAGAATCTTTCCATGGTAGGGCGCACCTGCGCCGGTGTGGGTGCCGCCCTCATCGCCATGTTCACCATGCTGCTGGTGGGCATTTTGGGCGGCGACAGCGAACGCACCGGCTTCCGCTGGGTGGCGCTGATCGTGGCGGCAATTTTTGCAGTGACAGAGCTGGTGTGCTGCATTTCCATGAAAGAAACCACCCCCAGTGAGATGAAGACCGCCACCGTAAAGGAGATGTTCTCCGCCCTGTTCCGCAACGATCAGGCTATGGTAGTGGTAGGCAGCATCGTGCTGATCAACTCGGCGCTGTACCTTACCTCCAACTTCATCATCTATTTCTTCAAGTACGACCTTGGCGGTGCAGGCTGGAAAGCCACCTACACCCTGTTTTCCACCGTGGGCGGTGCGGCGCAGATCCTTGGCATGATGGTGCTTTACCCCTTGCTGCGCAAAAAGTTCAGCAGCACGCAGGTATTCCACCTAAGTCTTGTGCTGGCGCTGTGCGGCTACGGCACGCTGCTGGTGTTCTGCCTGACCGGCCTTTCCCACAGCCTTGCCCTGCTGTGCATTCCGGGCGTGGTGGTGTTCGCCTGCAACGGAATGCTGACCGTGCTGACCACCCTGTTCCTTTCCAACAGCGTGGATTACGGCGAGCTCAAGACCGGACGCCGGGAGGAGAGCGTTATCTTTTCCATGCAGACCTTTGTGGTCAAGGCTGCCTCCGGTGTGGCGGTATTCCTGACCGGCATCGGGCTGGACCTCATCGGTCTTGTGGGCAACACGGAGGAGACCGGCCCGGTGTCGGTGCAGAGCGCCGGAACGCTGCTGGGTCTGCGCCTGATGATGACCGTTCTGCCCATGCTGGTGCTGGCAGGTACGCTGGTGCTGTTCCGCCGCAAGTTCGTTCTGACGGACGAGCGTGCTGCCGAGATCAGCGCACAGCTCCACGGGGAGGAAGCGAACCATGACTGAAACACTGCACTGGTACGCCGAGACCACCGGCGGCGTGCGGCAGGGCAATGCCCCGGTGCACCCGGGCTGCGGTGCGCTGCATCTTTCCGCCGACCTGCCTGCCGGGGCACTGAAAGCCGTGCGTACCGAGCTGCCATGGCAGATGACCGCAGAGGAGCGGCTGTTCATGAACGGCTACCAGACATGGACGTACAGCCCGGAGCTGGGGCGCAGCGGCAAACTCCGGGGCGTCGATCACATTCCTGCCTTCCTGTGCAAAAAATATGCCTTTGACCGCTATGGAGATTACCATTTTGTGCCCTATGGGCATCACAAGGGGCAAAGCCACGGCTTTTCCTACTGTTATTTCCGCAAGGGCGCACAGTTCCGGCTGGCGGCATCGCTGGACGAAAATCCGGGCTACACCATCCTCCGGTACGACAGCCGCAACGCCCTGCTGACGCTGGAGCGGGATTGCGCCGGGGTGGAGCATCCCGGCGGCAGCTTTCCCCTGTTCGATTTGTTTTTTGCCGAGGGCAGCGAGGCAGAGGTGTTCGACGGCTGGTTTCAGGAGATGGGTCTCAAGCCCCGGACCGAGAAGAAGCTGGCGGGCTATTCCAGTTGGTACAACCGCTATCAGGACATTACCGAGGACACCATCCGGGAGGATCTGACCGGCTGCTGCAGCCTCCTTTGCCCGGGAGACCTGTTCCAGATCGACGACGGCTGGGAGCCGAAGGTGGGCGACTGGCTGGACACGGATGCGCAGAAATTCCCCCACGGTCTGCGGAGCATGGTAGACGAGATCCACGCCGCCGGTTTTCAGGCCGGGCTCTGGCTTGCCCCCTTTGTGTGCGAAAAGAACTCTGCCCTTTTCCGGCAGCACCCGGACTGGCTGCTGAAGGTGGACGGCGCACCGTGGTGCTGCGGCTGCAACTGGAGCGGCTTTTATGCGCTGGACATCGACAACCCGGCGGTGCGGGACTATCTGCGCCGGGTGTTCGACCGGGTGCTGAACGACTGGGGCTTCGACCTT
>CABQHF010000104.1 GCA_902463905.1 uncultured Faecalibacterium sp.
GGCGGCCTGAACTTTGCCGCCAGCCGTGCCGGCGTGCTGCTGGCCATCCAGAAGGCTTATTTCAAGGGCTAAGGAGGGGTCGGCATGCCGCAGCTCAGCTACCGCGTGGGCACGTTCACGAATTCTGTCATCCGCTGCATGACCCGCATCAACGATCAGTACGATTCCATCAACCTGTCTCAGGGTTTCCCGGATTTTGCTCCGCCGAAGCAGCTGCTGGACGCGCTGGCCGAGGTACTCCGCCGACTGAAAAAACTGGCCGCTCTGCTCAACTGAGCAGATATAAAATAAATCAGAAAACGCCCTGCGGCTTCTCGCAAACGGGAAGCCGCAGGGCGTTTTTTGTGTCATTCAGTGTCCAGCAGCGGCAGACAGAGGGTAAAGCAGCTGCCCTTGCCCGGCTCACTCTGCAGGGTGATCTCGCCCCGGTGCAGGTGCGCCAGCTCCTGCGCAATGGTCAGACCGAGGCCGGTGGAGTCGTGCTTGGTATCGGCTGTGGTATGGAAGTAGCGGTCAAACACGGCGGCCTGATCTTCTGGTGCGATACCGCAGCCGGTGTCCGTGATCTTCACGCGGGCCTGCCCGTTCTCTGCGGCGCAAATTACGGTGATCTGCCCACCGGCGGGGGTGTAGTGGATGGCGTTGGTCACAAGGTTCTGTAAGATCTGTTCCAGCCGCATGGCGTCGCCCCACACAGGCAGGAAAGTGTCGGTGTCCGCCTGCAGCGTCACGCCTTTGTGGGCAGCCTCAGCCTGGCAGGCACTGCACACGGCAGCGGCAAGTTCGTTCAGGCTGGCACGGTCCTCGTTGAGCAGAACCTGTTTCTGTTCCAGTTTGGCCGCCAGAAACAAGTCCTCGGTCAGCCTGCGCACAAAGCCCACCCGCTCCTGCAGCACCGGCAATAGGGTGGGCAGGGCGTCCGGCGCGGCGGCCAGCGTGTCCAGCCCGCTGCCGATGACGAACAACGGGCTGCGCAGGTCGTGGAAGATATTCAGCATCATGCTCTTGCGGGCGTCGGTCTCGTCCTGCAGAGCCTGGGTGCGTTGAGCCACCCGGACTTCCAGCTCCTGTGCCAGCTGTTCGGTGCGGTCGAACTGCAGCGCGTACCGGCGGCAGACGAACACCAGGCACCCCAGTGTAAACGGGATATCATACAGCCGGGCACAGCGCACCATATAAAAAGGAAAACTCTCCCGGTAAAACGGGAAGTTGAAGGAGGGCAGCACGATCGTCAGCCGCAGACCGAGGGTCAGGATGTAACCTGCCATCAGATACCAGGCCGGGCGTTCTCCCTGTGCCAGTGCACGGGCCAGCACCACCAGCACCACCGCCATGCCCGCCAGCAGGGTGCAGTTGCGCACGATCGGATGGGAAGAGATGCTCAGCACCAGAAACAGCGCAAGGGCCAGCACAGAAAGTGTGAAACGCCGGGTGCCGTGCCGGGGAACTGCCGTATGAAGCAGGGAACAGCACAGCCAGATGGGAATGAGCACCGCAAAGGAAAAATACAGGCTCAGCAGGAGCCTGCGCAGCCCGCCGATGTGGAGCGTCGGGCCCAGCACGCCCAGACCCCAGGCGAACATGACAGCCAGATAAAGCAGGAAATACCCAAGTTCCTGCTGCGGCTTGAAGCAGAACAGCGCCAGGATGCCGGCTCCCATGCTGACGAAGGCCACCAGTGCCACCAGCTGCAGGCTGCTGCGCAGGTCGCGCCAATACCAGAGGGTGTCGGGCAGCATCAGCCACATCTGTGGGGCCGAAGAACTGGTGACGATGATCTCGGTGGGCTGGCCGACTTCCGGCCGCACCCAGAAGGCTTCCTCCCGCTGGTCGGTGGGTTCCAGCCCTTGCGGCATGGCATCCCGCGGCTGGGAGGAAAGGCTGAGCACAAGTTCCGGGATATCGGCAGGAGCCTCAAAGACATAGCGCCAGTGCCCGGTGCTTGTCTGCTGCCAGCCGGTCAGGGTGACGCCCTGTGTCAGCTGTTCCTGCGTGAGGGTGCTGCTGCTGGCGGCCTGCGGCGGGCGCAGGTTGAGCAGGATGCACACGCCCAGAACAAGCCCCGCCAATAGGGCCGAGAGCAGAAAAAAACCGGATGTCTTATGCCGCATGGATGCGCCCTCCTTATGGAAGTAGCCTGAAAAAAAAAGCAGTTGTCAGCGTACCGCAAATAAGGTATACTGAAATTCAGAGTATCTTCAGTATACCAGAATTTTGGCAAAAAGGGGAGAGCGTGCAGCATGATTCGTGTTCTGCTGGTGGAGGACGATGCAATGATTCGGGAAATGACCCGGATCTTTCTGGAAAGTCAGAAGTGGTTTGAGGTGGTGTGCGCGGCCTCCGGCGAGGAAGCACTGGCCCATGCCAAAGAGCACTTCGATGTGATCCTGCTGGACATCCTGCTGCCGGACACAAACGGGATGCAGCTGTGCCAGACGCTGCGCAGCGGGCACCACTGCCCCATCATCTTTACTTCCTGCCTGGACGATGTGGATACCATCGTGCACGCGCTGGAGCTGGGCGGCGACGACTTTCTCACCAAGCCCTACGACAACAAGGTCCTGGTGGCCCGCATCCTGGCCAACGTGCGCCGTGTGCAGATGGATGCCGCAGAACCGAGCATCCGGAACTATACCTGCCCGGCTTTCCATCTGGACGCCGACAGCCGCAGTGTGCAGTGCCGTGGGCAGGAGATCCATCTGGCCGATATGGAATACCGCATCCTCAGCTTGTTCGTGCGCAACCCGGATACCTTCTTCACGGCCAATGAGCTGTACCAGAAGATCTGGGGCAAGGACAGCCTTGGAGATGTGCGCACCGTGCAGGTGCACATCCACAACCTGCGCGCAAAGATCGAGCCGAACCCGGCAAAGCCCGTGTACCTGTGCAACGTGTGGGGCAAAGGCTATGTGTTCCGCCCGGAAGGCAAACAGGAATAACGCAAAAACAACAGCGCCGCAGAAATCTTTCTGCGGCGCTGTTTCCCTCTATACACAAATCGATTTGTCTCAGCACACGGCGCGGTGCTCCAGCACGGGCACGGGTTCGACAACAGGCGGGTGCATCCCTTCGCGGTAATCCAGATCTCCCTGATCCAGACCGCGCAGCAGCACCTCGGCGGTAGCAATGTTGGTGGCGATGGGCACGCCGTGCATATCGCACAGGCGCAGTAGGTTCTGCTCGTTCAGGCTGGCGGCATCCGCCTTGAGCGGATCGCGGAAGAACAGAACCAGATCCACCTCGTCGCAGGCCACGCGGGAGGTGATCTGCTGTACGCCGCCCAGTTTGCCGGAGAGGTAACAATGCACGGGCAGGCCGGTGGTCTGCGCCAACATCCGTCCGGTGGTACCGGTGGCAATGACTACATTTTTAGAAAGAATGGCGCTATATGCAGTGCAGAACTGAAGCGCGAGTTCTTTGCGGGAATCATGTGCGAGAATGGCAATCGTCATAGAGCTCTCTCCTTTGTTCTAAGTATAGTGTTGTGAGTGGCGGACAGTTTTGAAGTACAATTATGAAATACAGTGAAATCGTTATCAAAATTTCCAATATAGTTTTACTGCGTCAAAACAGGGGTGTCAAGAGCTTTTTTGCAAAATTTGCAAGAAAAAGCAGAGAAAGTACCACTTTTATTTTGTGAGAAACAGAAAAAACTTGGATACAATAGTCTTTCCCAAAAACATAAAAAATACAACAAAGTGAAAACAATCTTCAAAAATTTGTTGCTGTAGCAAAAACACTCCATGCCTATAAAACAAAAATGCAGGCCAAGACGTCCGACGTCGGCCTGCACTGGAAAAATATTTTCACACCGGGATGGTAGGGAAGGTCAGCGGATCTGCCCGTCCCCGTGGATCACATACTTGTAGCTGCACAGCTCGGCAAGGCCCATGGGGCCGCGGGCATGGAGCTTCTGGGTGGAAATGCCCATCTCGCACCCCAGCCCGAACTCGCCGCCATCGGTAAAGCGGGTGGAGCAGTTCACATACACGGCGGCGCTGTCCACCGCGGCGGTGAACTGGTCGGCGTGAACCTGCGTCCGTGTCAGGATGGCTTCGCTGTGGCCGGTGGAATGGGCGGCAATGTGGGCAATGGCCTCATCCACGCTGTCCACGACCTTCACGGCCAGGATGTAGTCCAGAAACTCGGTGTCGAAGTCCTTTTCACCGGCCGGGGTGCCGGGGCAGAAGGCGGCTGCACGCTTATCCAGCCGCAGTTCCACCGGGTGCAGACCCTTTGCGGTGCGATCCGGGCCGAGGCGCTTTGCCAGCCGGGGCAGGAATTCTGCCGCAATGGCGGAGTGCACCAGACACACTTCCTCGGCGTTGCACACACTGGGGCGGCTGGCCTTGGCGTTCTCGATGATGTCCAGGGCCTTGTCAAGGTCGGCGGTGTCATCCACATAGATGTGGCAGATGCCGGTGCCGGTCTGGATGCAGGGCACCTTGGCGTTTTCCACGCAGGCACGGATGAGCCCGGCACCGCCGCGGGGGATCAGCAGATCCACATAGCCCACGGCCGTCATCAGGGCATTGGCGGAGGCGTGGGAGGTGTCCTCGATCAGGCTGACCGCAGCTTCCGGCAGGCCGTTCTCCACAAGGCCCTGGCGCAGTGCCTTGACGATGGCGTTGGCACTGCGCCATGCTTCCCTGCCGCAGCGCAGGATGCAGGCGTTGCCGCTCTTGATGGCAAGGGCAGCGGCATCACTGGTTACGTTGGGGCGGCTCTCGTAGATAATGGCGATCACACCCATGGGCACGGCGGTCTTTTCGATCACCAGCCCGTTGGGGCGCTCCACCCGGTCCAGCACCCGGCCCACCGGGTCGGGCAGGGCAGCCACTTCCAGAATGCCTCTGGCCATGGCGCCGATGCGCTCCTGGGTCAGGGCCAGCCGGTCCAGCATCACGTCACTGATGTGCCCCTTAGCGGCGGCCATATCTTCAGCATTGGCGGCCAGGATGGCCTCCATGTTCTCCGGGTGACACATCCAGTCAGACATCGCCCACAGGGCGTGGGTGCGGGTCTCACTGTCTGCCAGTGCAACGGCGGTCTTTGCCGCACGGGCGGCTTCCAGAATCTCCTGTGTCGTCATGTCAGGTCCTCCTGTCTGTGACCTTTGAAGCGGGTGCCGGTGGGCTTACCGTCGGCAATGTCGTACAGCACCTCCGGATGCGCACCGTTGGCGATGACCATATCGGCACCGCTGCCGGTGACCATGCGGGCGGCACGCAGCTTGGTGGCCATGCCGCCGGTGCCCAGAGCGGAACCGGCGCCGTCGGCCAGTGCCATCACCTCCGGAGTGATCTCTTCCACCAGCGGGATGAGCGCAGCGTCCGGGTGGGTGTGGGGATTGGCCGTGTACAGGCCGTCGATGTCGCTTAGCAGCACCAGCAGGTCTGCCTTGCAGCAGCAGGCCACGATGGCGGCCAGAGTATCGTTGTCACCGATGGAAGTGATCTCATCGGTGGCAACGGTGTCGTTTTCGTTGATGATGGGCAAAGCCCCCAGCTCCAGCAACCGGGAAAGGGTGTTCTGGAAATTGACCCTGCGGTCGGTGTGCTCCACATCCACACCGGTGAGCAGGATCTGCGCAACGGTATGATTGTAGGCGTTGAACAGCCGGTCATAGGTGTACATCAGTTCACACTGGCCCACGGCAGCGCAGGCCTGCTTGCTGGCGGTATCCTTCGGGCGCTGAGGCAGCGACAGCTTGCCTACGCCCATGCCGATGGCACCGGAGGACACCAGAATGACCTCGTGCCCCTCGTTTTTCAAGTCACTCAACACTTTGACCAGCTGCTCCGTGTGGCGGATGTTCAGCCGCCCGGTGCCGTATGCCAGCGTGGAAGTGCCTACCTTTACAACGATGCGCATAGTGTATTAACCCTTTCCCATTTCCTTCGTTTTGTCATAAGCGGCGATCACGGCGTCCATCACCGCGCCCCGCAGGCCGTGCTCTTCCAGCACGCGCACACCCTGGATGGTGCTGCCGCCGGGGCTGCATACGGCGTCCTTGAGTGCACCGGGGTGCTGGCCACTTTCCAGTACCAGCTTTGCGCTGCCCAGCACCATCTGTGCGGCGTACTCCTGTGCCTTGGCACGGGGCAGGCCGCAGGCTACGCCGCCGTCGGCCAGCGCTTCAATGAACTGGTACACCCAGGCCGGGCCGCAGCCGGACACACAGCTGGCCGCGTCGATCATATTTTCGGCCACGGCGTCCAGACGCCCGGCCTGAGCCATCAGGCGGCAGAAGTCTTCTTCCTCTTCCGCCGTCACATTGCTGGAACAATATTGGATCATGCCTTCGCCCACGGAAGCCGGGGTGTTGGGCATGATGCGGATCACAGGGTAGTCCTCACCGGCCAACTCCTGAATGCGGGAGATCGGCAGACCGGCAGCCATGCTGCACAGCACGAAGCGGTTCGGCCGCTCGGCCAGCGTGAACTTCAGCGGCTCCAGCAGGGCCTCCATCATCTGGGGCTTCACAGCCAGAAAAATCAGGTCGCACTCGGATGCGACTTCTGCGTTGGTAGCCACTTTGCAGCCCAGCTCCTCGGCCAGAGCCTGCGCTTTGGCCGCCGTGCGGTTTGCCAGATATACCTTTTTGGGGTCTGCAGCCTTGCACACGGCCCGCGCGATCGCGCCGCCCATGTTGCCGCAGCCCAGAAAACCGACAGTCTCCATCATAATTCAAACCCTCCCTTGCGGCAGACAAATTCTGCCTGCCACCATTGTAAGCAAGCAGGGCAATAAAATCAAGAGGAAACGGGCCCTTTTTTACTTCCGCAAAGCAAGGGGAGAAAAGCCTGCAGCACAGAAGCACCATTTCTTTTTGATATGACCGGCCGCCCAAAAATGCAAATTTGATCGGTGCTAAAATGGAGCAAATGCACAGTAAATTCAAAATGCGTACAAAAAATGTCCTTGCTTTTTTGTACACATCTGCGGTAAAATAAGCTATGGAAAATCTTTTCACGGATTTCACCGCACAGGGCAGAATCGCTTTTGCCCGGAAAGGATGGTTTTTGTGTCACAGACAACCAAACGGGCATTGGAGGCGTCGCTGAAAAAGCTGCTGCTCCAGAAGCCCCTCAATAAGATCACGATCAACGACATCACCGAGGACTGTGGTGTGAACCGCATGACCTTTTACTATCACTTCAAGGACATCTACGACCTGGTGGACTGGATCCTGATGGAGGATGCCGCCAAGGTGATGGAAGGCCGCAAGAGCTTTGACACCTGGGATGAAGCCTATCTGGATATCCTGCAACAGCTGCAGGAGAACAAGACCCTGGTGCTGAATGTGTACCGTTCGGTGGGCCGCGAACAGGTGGAGCAGTACCTTTATAGATTGCTGGATCCTGT
>CABQHF010000105.1 GCA_902463905.1 uncultured Faecalibacterium sp.
AGGTCATGGAAAAGGTGAACAAGGTGCTGTATGAGTCCAAGCTCATCGGCTACCCTAAGCCCTGGAAGAACAAGGTGCGCACCTTCTGCCAGAATCCCGGCGGCTTTGTGGCACAGGAAAACTACGACAATGACCTGGCCGTGGTCAATGGCCACAGCTACAAGGAAAAGAAGAGCGCCAACACCAACTTGGCCATTCTGGTGTCCCACAACTTTACCGAGCCCTTCAACCAGCCCATTGCCTACGCCCAGAAGGTGGGCGAGCTGACCAACATGCTGGGTGCAGGCCACATCATGGTGCAGCGCTACGGCGACATTCTGGACGGCAAGCGCACCTGGCAGAAGGAGCTGGCCCAGTCCAACGTCAAGCCCACCCTGAAGGATGCTGTGGCCGGTGATATCACCGCCGCCATGCCCTACCGTGCCATGACCAACATCATCGAGTTCATCAAGATGCTGGATATGGTGGTGCCCGGCTTTGCCGCCAACGAGACCCTGCTGTACAGCCCGGAGCTGAAGTTCTACTCCAACAAGGTCAAGATGGACGAGAACCTCGACACCAACATCAAGGGCCTGCACTGCCTGGGCGACTCCTCCGGCTGGACCCGGGGCCTGATGATGGCGTCCGTCATGGGCGTGCTCATGGGCCGGAAGCTGGCTGAAAAAGAAGGCTGCTGAATCAAAACCCTCTCAGGCGCTGTCGCGCCAGCTCCCCCTTCGGGAGAGCTGGCATCGCGTAGCGATGACTGAGAGGGTTCAGCCCGTAAGGGCATTTGCAAGAGATTTTCAGTAAAAAAGGACTATTGCACAGGGTTGTGTGCAATAGTCCTTTTTGCTTGTGCTATTAGCCCTCGATGAGCTCCACGGTCTTCATCTTGACCGGGGTGGTGGGCTTATCGTTCCAGTCGGTGCGCACAGCGGCGATCTTGTCCACGACATCCATGCCGGCCACGACCTTGCCAAAGGCGGCATACTGGCCGTCCAGGTGGGGTGCATCCTGGTGCATGATGAAGAACTGGCTGCCTGCGCTGTTGGGGTTCATGCTGCGGGCCATGCTAATGACGCCACGGGTGTGCTTGAGGGGATTGTTGACGCCGTTTGCGGCAAACTCACCCTTGATGTTCCAGCCGGGGCCGCCGGTGCCGGTGCCCAGGGGGCAGCCGCCCTGGATCATAAAGCCGGGGATCACACGGTGGAAGGTCAGGCCGTTGTAAAAGCCCTCGCTGACCAGCTTTTTGAAATTCTCACAGGTGATGGGGGCGACTTCTTCATTCAGTTCAATGTCGATGACGCCGCCGTCTTCCATAGTAATGCGAACCATAACGCTACAATACTCCTTTTGTGTTGACCCCGCAGCGGGGGTGTGTGCGGCAGGTCTGCCTGCCGGATATCTCTTATAGTATACCATAGCTTTTGCAGGTTGCAACGCCGTAAAAGCAACGTTTTTGTTAAAAATCGGCTAAAGTTCCGTAATGCAACCGGAGTTTACGCTCTGGTTGGTGGACGCAACCGGGCTTTTGTGCTAAAATCGTGCCACAAAAACCACAAGAGAAAGCTACCAAAGGAGGAAACGAATATGAAAAGTGATTTTCTGACCAACCTTTTTTTCAGAGCGCTCCAGACGGTGAGCATAGCGACGATGATCGTGCGGCTGCTACTGCCGGTGGCCATTGTGGCTGCACTCTATCTGCTCTGGCGCATTGCCCGCAATCTGGAAAAACCGCCCAAACTCACGGAGGAAGTCAAGATCGTGCGCAAGTCACTTTCTGAAATGCTCAAGGAGAACCGCACCCGCTGCAAGATGACGCAGGAGTTTGTGGCCGAAAGCATCGGCGTGAGCCGACAGGCAGTGTCCAAGTGGGAAAACGGCACCTCGGAGCCGAACACCTCCAACCTGATGGCACTGGCAAAGCTGTACGGCATCCCGGCAGAGGACCTGCTCAAGGGCGTGGAAAGCGCACTGGAAGCACAGGAAAAAGAATCATAACTCCTCCCGCAGCTCCACCATATCCGCCCAGAAGCGCTTGGGGCAATGGGTCATGCGGCCTTTTTCGTTGTGGCGCGCTTTGATCTCCAGCGTTTTGTAGAACTGCGTCCACAGCGCCTGAAACTGCTGCTCCCGCGCGCTGGGCGGCGGCAGCTCCAAGGGCGCTGCCAGCTCCAGCAGCCGGGTGCTGTGTCCCTCGTGCAGCAGCACCGCCTGATGGACGGCATCGTAGATCATGAAATCCTCCTCCGGGAAGCGTCCGCAGAAGTGCGGGCGCAGCAGGGGGAGGATATAATTTTTGGGGTGGATGACCGCGCCCAGCATCCCGTCGTGCTCCTCGAACCGCACAAAGCCCTGAAACTTGTCTACCTCCCAGTCCAGACTTTTTTTCATGGCGTAGAGGGGCGCGACCACCGGGTGCCCCTCCCGCTTGACCGTGCCCGGACCCAGTGCAAAGGCCAGATGCAGAAAGCGGAGCAGCAGCAGCTCCTTGTCCTCCTGCCCGGAGAGAAAATCCCGGCTGACGAGGTACTCGGTCTCTGCGCCCAGCTTTTTGCCAAAGCTGGCAAATACCCGGCGGGCAATGGCGGGGTCGGTGGAGATCTCCTTGACCGGGTAGAGGGTGGCCGTTTCCCGCTGGGGCGTCCACACCGCAAAGGGAAGCTCGTGCTGGACAAAGCTCTCGTACACGCAGCACAAAAAGCCCTCAAAGCTGCCGTCATACAGGTAGACCACGTCGGCATCGTGCAGCTTGCGTGCCCCCTTGGGGCTTACAGCGCTTTGGCAAGACATTGCACCGCCTCCTCCCGCACCATGCGCATGGCGGCCCGGGGCGGCACGCCCTGCCCGATAAGATTGTCCACGGCAGGCGGGCTGAACAGGCTCAGCTGCTCGCAGCTGCCGCTGAACACGTTGGGGTCGATGAGCGCCCGGGTGATGCACTCCCGCCCGGCGCTGCCGCGCCCCGGGTGTGCCCCGGCAAAGCCCCGGCAGGTGATGAAATACTGCGCCCGCTTGAGCACGACCCCCATCCGCCGGAGCTCGTCCAGCCCCAGCGCCGCCTGCTTGCGGGCGCGCCAGATGCGCCGGGCGCTTTTGGGGCCGATGCCCGGCACCCGCAGCAGCATCTCGAAGGGGGCGCGGTTCACGTCCACCGGGAACAGCCCGTAGTGCTGCACCGCCCAGTTGCATTTGGGGTCCAGATAGGGGTTGAAGTTGGGGTTGTCCTGATCTAAAATTTCGTCTGCCTCGAACTGGTAGAACCGCAGCAGCCAGTCTGCCTGATACAGCCGGTGTTCCCGCAGCAGGGGCGGTTTGGTGTCCAGCGCGGGCAGGCGGGTGTCCTCGGCCACCGGGATGTAAGCCGAGTAGAACACCCGCTTGAGGCTGTACTTCTGGTACATGCCCTCGGTGAGCTTTAAAATGTGGTAGTCCGTTTCCGGCGAGGCCCCCACGATCATCTGGGTGCTCTGCCCGGCGGGAGCAAACTTGGGCGCGTGACGGTACAGGGTGAGCTCTTCCCGGCTGGCGGCACCGGACACCGCGATCTGCTTCATGGGCCGGAAGATGGAGTGCCGCCCCTTATCCGGGGCAAGCAGGTTCAGGCTGCGCTCGCTGGGCAGCTCCACATTCACGCTCAGGCGGTCGGCCAGATACCCCAGCTGCTGCAGAAGCTCCGGGCTGGTGCCGGGGATGGCCTTGGCGTGGATGTAGCCGCCAAAGCGGTATTCGCCCCGCAGCAGCCGCAGCACCGCCAGCATCCGCTCGGTGGTGTAGTCCGGGCTGCCCAGCACGGCGCTGGACAGGAACAACCCCTCGATGTAGTTGCGGCGGTAGAACTCCATGGTCAGCTCGGCCAGCTCCCGGGGCGCAAAGGTGGCGCGGGGGATATCGTTGGACTTGCGGTTGACGCAGTAGCCGCAGTCGAAGGAGCAGCAGTTGGTCATCAGCACCTTGAGCAGGCTCACACAGCGGCCGTCGGCGGTAAAGGCGTGGCAGCACCCCGGTGCATAGCAGCTGCCCACGGTTCCGGCCCGCGCCGTGCGGGAAGCCCCGCTGGAGGTGCAGGCTACGTCGTATTTGGCGCTGTCGGCCAGAATGGTCAGCTTATCCATGAGTGTCTGTTCCATAAAAATGCACCTCCGAACGGAAAAAAGAGTATAAAAGAAAAAGCCATACGCAAAACTGCAAATGGCTTTTGATTCAAAAAACAGAGGCATGCAGAAAACCTGTTTGCTCGCTCTTTTCGTAAAATGTGTTTGGAGTGGCCCGCAGGCCACGACAAACACGAAATAAAAAACAAATTTTCCGCTGAATATGGCTAGAGTGAAACGGAGGCCATTTTAAAATAGAAGATTTACCACTTGGCCTTGGTCTCCACCACGCGGCCGGCGATGTGCAGGTGGTTCAGATCCTCGCCCTTGATCACCAGTTCGTTGTAGGCGGGGTTGAAGGGCTGCAGCACCACACAGTTGCCGCGCTGGATGTAGCGCTTCAGGGTGCCCTCGCCCTCGTCGCCGTAGATCAGCACGCCCAGGTCGCCGTTTTCCAGCGTGTCCTGCTTGTGCACCAGGGCCAGGTCACCGTCCTGGATGCGGGGCTCCATGCTGTCACCGCGCACCACCAGATAGAAATAGTTGGAGGGATCCTTCACGCGGGCATACTCCTGCCCGTAGTCTTCCTCAAAGGCCAGAGCACCGTAACCGGCCTTCACGGTGCCGATCACCGGGATCAAGCTCTCGGAATAGCTGCCAAAGAAGCGCTCTTCCGGGGCGGACACGTTGCTCACCGGGCGGTACAGCCCCAGCAGATAGTCTGCCGTGGTGTTCAGCAGCTCCGCGATGCGGGCCACGGTGGAGGGGTCGGGGGAGGATTTGCCGCTTTCCCACTTGCCGACGGCCTGCTGGGTCACGCCGAGCTTTGCGGCGAGTTCTGCCTGGCTCACGCCCTGTTTTTTGCGGCACTGCTTCAATAGCTCTGAAAACGACATGGTAATTCTCCTTTACATCCAGAGGGGGATTCTTTTGATGGTTTTATTATACAACAAAAAGATGTTTCTGTAAAGAGCTTTCTGCAAGCGGAGCAAAAAAAGGTTGTGGGTGACGGCGGCTTTTCCCACCATCCTGAAAAAATTTGCAGAAAGGCTTGACAGCACGCGGCAAATCTGGTAAATTAAATAGGCATTCGACACGGCGTAAGGCGAGTGTCCACAAGGAGAGATGTCCGAGTGGTTTAAGGAAGCAGTCTTGAAAACTGCCGTACGGCAACGTACCGTGGGTTCGAATCCCACTCTCTCCGCCATTTTTTATTGAATAAGTGTAACACACTTTGCTCTGGAGTAGTACTCAAGAGGCCGAAGAGGCGCCCCTGCTAAGGGCGTAGGTCGTCTAAACAACGGCGCGAGGGTTCAAATCCCTCCTACTCCGCCAAGAAAATCCCTCGTGGTTTCGTGAAAACTGCGAGGGATTTTCCATTTGTACAGAATGACCCCGTGCGAAAGAAAACGGATAAAATAGAAGAACTTCCAAACTACTACCATATTTTACTACCAAACCATTATAACTACCAATGCGGGAAAATGCAACACTTTCCGACACATAGCGACATACACAAAAGAAATACGTGAAATTACGTCAATGCTGTTGACGTACGTAAAGATACGTGCTATAATAAGGGCGTGGAAAGGAGGTTGACCAGTGCGGTACAGCGAGTTGGAAAAGCTGCTGAAAAAGGCCGGATGCACCGTGTTCCGGGAAGGATCAAATCACACGATTTGGTACAGCCCGATCACCGGTGAGAAGTTTCCGGTCGGACGGCACAGTAAGGAAGAAATTCCTATCGGAACCTTAAAATCCATCAAGAAAGCAGCGGGGCTTGAATGAGCCCCCTCTTTCGCATACCTGCGAATGGAGGTAACTTACTATGGCAAAATATCTTTATCCCGCCGTATTCACCAAGGAGGATGCCGGTTACTCGGTCAACTTTCCTAATTTGAAAAACTGCTTCACCAGCGGTGCAACGCTGGAGGAAGCTATGGACATGGCAAATGATGTCCTGTGTCTGACCCTGTACGATCTGGAGCAGGATGGCGCTGCCATTCCGGCTGCCAGCGCCGTGAATGCCGTGCCGCACGAGGAAAACGAATTTGTTTCGCTGGTTGGCTGTGACACCATCGCATACCGGAAGTTCTTCGACAACAAGGCAGTCAAGAAAACACTGTCCATTCCCAGCTGGCTGAACGACATGGCCGAACGGGCTGACATCAACTTCTCTGGTACGTTACAGGAAGCGCTCAAGGCAAAACTGAATATTGGCTGATACGCAAAAACAGCCCCGAGGAACCGTCAGGCTCCCCGGGGCTGTTGCGATACTATGATTTTGTTGGCACTACAGAAACATCACATATAGGTCTTCTGGCTGCGCACCTGCGCTTCGATCATCGGCTTCAGGTAGCTGTCGAGGTCGCCAAAGGTCTCCTTGATGAACGTGATGGTCTCCTGCGTCAGGGCTTTCTTCGCTGCGGTCAGTGCGCGGTTGTAGGCAATGCGCTGCGCGTCCTCGTCGAACTTGTCCTGTTCCTTCAGGGCATCAACGTAGGTCTGGTTGACATACTGGACAGCATTGAACACCGCGTTGGCGGCATTCTGGAGACAGGTCTGCGCAAACTTGTTGTTGATGTAGCCGTTTGCAATGCTGACACCCTTGTTCAGGCCCCAGCCAAAGATAACTGTCATTGCGGGGATGCAGGCAGTAAGAGCGACTTTCAGAAATTCATTCATAAGAGCTTATCCTTTCTGCTCGGTTTCCGAGCGCTGCTTTAAAATGTCCACAGCCTTGGTGAGCGCTGCCGGGATCGGCAGTCCCATCAAGCCCGCGTTTTCAATGATGGAAATGGTCTCGTTACAGATAAAGCCGATCACAACGGCATCCCGCACAAAGGTGGAACCCATCACGGCATCCAGCCTGCAGGCCACCAGCACGATCAGCAGAGTTGCGCCCTTGCGGCACAGGCCCTTCCAGCCTGCGCGGCTTTCCAGCGTGCCGCTTTTGGTCTTGGGGCTTGCATGGAACACTCCTGCCACGAGCAGGCCGGTGATGTAATCGATGGCCATAAAGATGATGAGCGTCTGCAGCGCTGTGTCCCACCCGCCGAACACGCTGGCAAACGCAGCGCCCAACGCACCCACCGCCATGCAGAAATAATCTTTCAAAACGTCACCCTCCTCACTGCGTCCACCGGCTTTTGTTGGGCCGGGTGTCCACATGCACCCAGCCCTTGGTGCGTCCGGCCTTGACCGGGTAGCGGCCCACGCCGCCCCAAGTGGGCATCAGGCTCTCGGTGTAGGCGGCCACGGCCTCCACGGTGGTGTCCGCCACCT
>CABQHF010000106.1 GCA_902463905.1 uncultured Faecalibacterium sp.
CGGACAGTGAAAGGAACACGGCGGTGAGAAAGGATTCGGACATTTGCCCGTGATGTTTTGTTTTCATAGGTACACCCCTCTTTACGCACCCTATTATAGTACATTTTTGCGGCGTGGCTGATATCAGTTTTACATACCAGCTATGTACACAGAAAACTTTTTGCTTTCTCCCGGGTTTATCTCCGCTTCTTTTTATAGCCGCAGTCGCAGTACGGCCCGCCGGAGGCCAGTGTATACTGCCGCACAAAGTCCGTCCTGCCGCCAGCTGTTTCCGGAACGACCCGGCAGAAAAGCCCACGCAGCCAAAAAAGGCAGTGCCCTCTCGGCCAGATCTCTGGCCAAGAGGGCACCGCCGCCAAAATAGAAAGGAGAACAGGAAAGATCAGCCTTTGACACCGCCCAGTGCAACACCGCGAACGATGAACTTGGAGAGCAGCAGGTAGACGACGATGACCGGCAGGATGGCGATGGCCACCATCATATACACCTTACCCATATCGAACTTGAGGAAGTCGGCGCTGCGCAGCTGCGCGATCAGGATGGGCAGCGTTTTCTTGTCGGCGCTGTCCAGGATCAGTGCCGGGATGAAGTAGTTGTTCCAGCTGGCTACGAAGGAGAAGATTGCCTGCACTGCCAGAGCCGGCTTCATGATGGGCAGCACGATCTTATTGAAGGTGTAGAACTCGCCTGCACCGTCGATGCGGGCAGCCTCCACGATCTCCATGGGCAGGCTGGCATCCAGATACTGCTTCATGAAGAAGAACACGGTGGGTGCCGCGATGCTGGGTGCGATCAGCGGGATGAAACTGTTCTTCAGGCCCATCTTGGTCACCAGCTGCAGGAAGCCCAGCGCGGACACCTGAGTGGGCATGGTCATGATGAGCAGGATCAGGGCGAAGGCGGCTTTCTTGAACTTGAAGTTATAGGCATAGATGCCGTAGGCCGTCAGGGCCGAGAAGTAGACGCTCAGCGCCGCCGAACAGGCAGAGATGATCAGGCTGTTGCGGATGCCGGAGACCACCGGGATGTTGGCGTCCGAGAGCACATTCTTGAAGTTGGTGACCAGCGACTTGCCCGGCAGCAGCGAGAAGCCCTTCTGGATCTCGTAGTGAGTACGGGTGGAGTTGATCACCAGCACATAGAAGAAGAACAGGCACAGAAAGCTGATGAGCACCAGCACCATGTAGCACCATGCGCGGCGTGCGGCCAGCGTTGCTTTTTCCGATTGATTCTTAGGAGCGTGTGCCATATTCATTTCCCTCCTTTTGCAGCCTTGGCAGCGGCTTTTTTCGCTGCCTTCAGCTCTTTGCGCTGCGCCTTGGTCAGGCCGTCATCCTCTTTGGTCAGCGAGAAGTAGACGACCACGCAGAGCACTGCACAGACGAGGAACAGCACCACCGACACGGCACCGGCCATGCCGTAGTTCTTGCTGAACAGGTGGTTGTTCAGGTACATGATCATGGTGGTGGAAGTACGATCCGGGCCGCCCTTGCCGTTGGTCAGGATCTGCGGCACATCGAACATCTGCAAACCGCCGATCATGGAGGTGATCATGACATACACGAGGATGGGGCGGATCAGGGGGATCGTGATCTTCCAGAACATCTGGTTCGGGCTGCAGCCGTCCAGCTCCGCTGCCTCATACAGGGTGGGATCCACGCCCATGATGGCTGCCATCAGCATGATGGTGGTGTTGCCGAACCACATCAGAAAGTTCATCAGGCCGATCAGTCCGCGGTTGCCCCACACGCTGTTCAGGAAGCTGAAGGGTTCTTTCAGGATGCCCATGCTCAGCAGCACAGCGTTGACCGGGCCGTTATCCGAGAACAGGGCGAAGAACAGCATGGCGAAAGCCGATGCCATGATCAGGTTGGGCATATAGATGACCGTCTTGAAGAAGGTCTGGCCTTTCAGCTTCAGGCGCAGGTCGGTGAACCAGGCTGCCAGCAGCAGGGAGACCGCGATCTGCGGGATGAAACCGATGATCCACAGAAGCAGCGTATTGCCAAAATACTTGGGCAGATCGGTGGCAAACAGGGTGATGTAATTCTTCAGGCCCACAAAGGTGGGGCCGATGACCTTCAGACCGCTGCGGTAATATTCAAAGAAACTGTAGTAGATGGTGGATGCCAGAGGGATCAGCTGAAATACCGCAAAAATGATAAAGAACGGCGCGATGAAGATATAACCCCATTTTGCGTAACTGATCGACCCTTTCTTTTTCGTTTTATCTCCCATGTGACTGCCTCCTGATGTTTTTCAGGAAAAAAGAGGGGCGGGCGGGACACTCTGCCCGGCCCGCCCCTTTTATTTCAGGTTTTGATTGGGTCGTCTGCCTTATGCGGGCCAGACAACATCGGTCAGCTCAGGATACTTTTCCTTGATGGCGGTCTCGAAGTTTGCCTTTGCGGTATCTTCGTCCACGTTGCCGGTGAAGTAATCCTTGAACGCCGTCTGGAAGCTCTCGTTCAGGCCCTGGTCATACGGGCCGGCGTTGGACATGTCGATCTTCTTGGCTGCCTCTGCGAACAGAGCGATGTGGTTCTGGCCGCCCAGGAAGTCGGACTTGTAATCGCTGTTTGCGATCTCTTCCATAGCCTTTTCGTTGTTGGTGTAGTCCTGCGTATCCAGGGTGATCTGCTTCATAATGGCCTCATCGCAGGTCAGCTTCTGCATGATGTCGCGGATCAGCTCAATGTTGTCGCTGCCCACTGCGCCGCAGATCCAGGTACCGCCCCAGTAATACGGCTGAGGGCCTTCGCACACAGCGTAGTCACCGTAGATACCGTTGCCCACTTCTTCCTTGCCGCCTTCGGCTACAGGGGTCTCCAGAGAGTTGCCCAGCAGGGTGAAGTTGATGCCCCAGGTGGAGTAGAAGAAGCCGAACACCTTGCCGGTGGGGCCCTGATCGGCAGCCCACTGGCTGTCCCACAGGCTGGACTTGTTGTTGTAGCCCTTGTCGGTGTACTCCTTGGTCTGGTCCACCCACTTCATCAGGTTCTCGTCCACGGTAACGGTGGTGCCGGTCACCCAGGGAGCGGCCACATTGTTGGAGAAGGTACGGTATGCGTCATCAAAGCCGGACAGCATCTTGTAACCCTTGGCAGCTGCCTGCTCGGCGACGTCATTGAACTTATCCCAGTCGGACAGATAGCTCTGCACTTCGGTGGGATCATCGGTGCCCAGCACATCCTTTGCGATGCTGCGGCGGTATGCGAACAGGCCGGGCGTTGCCTGCCAGGTGGTGCCGCGCTGGCTGCCATCGACGGAAACAATGTCTTTGGTGTACTGATACTGGCCGGCCAGATCGGAATCGGTCAGGCCGATATCACTCTTGACATCCAGCACATAATCGGAATCCACATACTTCAGAGCGTAGTCAGCCTCGATCAGGAAGATATCGACCTTATCGTCATCCGCTGCCGAATCCTGAGCCAGCAGAGCCTCATCCAGCTTGTTCTGGTAGTTGTTGTCGGCGTTGGGGTTGATGGTCCACTTGACGATGGTGCCGTCCTTCAGGGTGGTGGTGGACTTATCGTCTGCGATCGCCGAGACTTCGGGATAATAATCATTGAAGCGGCTCTGGAACTCATCGTTCCAGCACCAGATGTTCAGAACCTTACCCTGTGCAGCAGGCTCTGCAGCTGCCGTGGAAGATGCGGCTGCGGAGGAAGCAGTGGAGCTTGCAGTAGAGGAAGAGCTGCCGCCACATGCGGAGAGGGCTGCGGTCACCACAACAGCACCAGAAGCCAGCAGGAAATTACGGCGCGAAATCTTTCTCATAATAAAAAACCTCCTTCAATGGTTTTCTTCATCATAAGATTCTTCTTGAAACTCCGGTTCGCCCGGAGCTTACAGACTACATTTGTGTCACCCGTCCGACGGAGCCGCCATCCAGCAGCCTGCCGGTCACCGGGATCTGCTCTGCCAGGGTCACGCGGGGATGTTCGATCATCTGAATCAGCTTGTCCGCTGCCGTCCGCCCCAGCATTTTTGTGTTCTGCTGGTAGGTCACGAGCTGTGGGTTCATGACACGGGAGAGGTAGATGCCGTCATATCCCATCACGGAGACGTCCTCCGGGATCCTCAAGCCTGCCTCCGCGATGGCATTGTAGCCGCCCAGCGCCGAGAAGTCATCGGGAAAGATGATGCAGGTCGGCCGCTGCGGAAGTTCCAGCAGTGCTTTCGTTTCGGCGGCGCACCGCTCGGCGTCGTGGTAAATGCCCTCCCGCACATAGGCATCCGGGACATCGATCCCCAGTTCATCACAGCTCTTGTAAAAACCCGCCAGACGTTTTTCGGTCACGGCGGTCTTTTCACCGTGGATAAAGGCGATGCGGTGGTGTCCGTAGGCCCATGCCCGCTTCACCAGCGTCCACAGGCCGGAAACGTTATCGGAGAGGATCGCCATGCGGTTGTTGAACATATGGTCGATGGTCACCACCGGCACATCGCTGTTCACCAGCTCCACCACCTGCGGATCGTAGAAGTTCACGCAGGCGATCACCACGCCGTCCACATTGCGGTAATGGCAGTGCTCCAGGTAACTCATGGATCTGCTGTGATTGATGAAGGTGATATCATATCCATGCTTTTCTGCCTCCACCTTGAAGCTGTCCAACACGGCAGAGAAATACTCGTGGGTCAAGCCGCTCTGCCGTTCGTCCACGAACAGGACGCCCAGATTGAAGGTGCGGTTGGTTTTCAGCGCACGGGCAGCAGCATTGGGCTGATACCCCATGCGCTGTGCCGCAGCGCGGATGCGTTCCCGTGTGGAAGCGGCAATGTCCGGCTGATCGTTCAGCGCCTTGCTGACCGTTGCCACCGATACGCCGCATTCCTTCGCCAGATCTTTCAGGGATGGCATCGTGTTCTGCCTCCTTTCGGAGAAGGAATCTGTGGAGGGTCGTCTCCTGCAGCTCCTTAATCGTTTTCGCAAGTTCATCATAGCGCATTCTGCATTAAAAATCAAGTATCTACGAATAACTTTTATGATTTTTGCATCAGTTTTGGCGTTTTGTTCTTATTAGATGCACAAAAATTGTGCATCTCGGATGGTTTTCGTTGCATTTCGATTAAAGTCGAAACATTTTCGCTGCTGTTTCGCCAAGGTTTTCCATGTTTGTTATTATTACTTTTAAAATGGGTTTTCGGGCACCCGGTTTTCGTTCCGCAGCCCGGCTCTCCCGCTCGGATATCCAGAAATTCCTTGTGCCCATGTGCGTTTTCAGAAAAATCTTTTTTATGAAAATCACAAAAAGCTCTTGCATTTTCCGTACAGTTCAGCTATTCTAAAGGCAACGAGGTCATTTCCCTTGCAGCACTTAATCGTTTTCGCAAGAGCGATGCCGCCGGGCATCCTGGCTGCTGTTAAGGAGGAAGCATTTATGAAATTCGGCCATTTTGATGATGTGAACCGGGAATATGTGATCGACACGCCGCGCACTCCCCTGCCCTGGATCAATTATCTGGGCAGCGAGGATTTCTTCAGTTTGGTGTCCAACACCGGCGGCGGCTACAGCTTTTACCGTGACGCACGGCTGCGCCGCATCACCCGGTATCGTTACAACAGTTCCCCGCTGGACATGGATGGCCACCGCATCTACATCAAGGATGGCGGCACGATCTGGAACCCCGGCTGGCAGCCCACCAAGACGTCTCTGGATTCCTACAGCTGCCGCCACGGCCTGGGCTACACCATCCTCACCGGCGAGAAGAACGGCATCCTGGCACAGCAGGAGCTGTTCGTTCCCCGCGGCGACGCCTGCGAGATCGACCGTCTGACGCTGGAGAACAAGACAGACGCACCCCGCACACTGGACGTGTTCAGCTATGTGGAGTTCTGCCTTTGGGACGCCATGGACGACAGTTCCAATTTCCAGCGCAACTTCTCCACCGGTGAAGTCGAGGTGGTGGGCAGCGCCATCTACCACAAGACCGAGTACCGGGAACGCCGCGACCACTACGCTGTTTTCTGGGCCAACACCCCGGTCACCAGCTTTGACACCAGCCGCGACGCCTTCTGCGGCGTGTATGGCGGCCCGGCCGAGCCGGAGGCCGTCCGGGCAGGTCACTGCTCCGGCAGTATCGCCCACGGCTGGGCACCGGTGGGTGCCCACCACTTCCACATCACGCTGGAAGCCGGTGAGAAAAAGACCATCATCTTCGGCTTGGGCTACATCGAAAACCCCGTGGCTGAAAAGTTCGCCGCGCCGGGCATCATCAACAAGGCCCGCGCCGAGGCAATGATGGCCCGCTATGCCGCTGATGCGCAGGTGGACGCCGCCCGCAAGGCACTGGCCGACCACTGGGAGGAACTGCTGTCCGGCTTCCAGCTGCATTCCGGCGAGGAGAAACTGGACCGGATGGTCAACCTGTGGCACCAGTATCAGTGCATGGTCACCTTCAACATGAGCCGCTCCGCCAGCTACTATGAAAGCGGCATCGGCCGCGGCATGGGCTTCCGCGACAGCTGCCAGGATCTGCTGGGCTTCGTCCACATGATCCCGGAGCGGGCACGGGGCCGCATCCTGGACATTGCCGCCACCCAGTTCGAGGACGGCAGTGCCTACCACCAGTACCAGCCGCTGACCAAAAAAGGCAACCGCGACGTCGGTTCCGGCTTCAATGATGACCCGCTGTGGTTCATCGCCGGTACTGCTGCTTACCTCCGTGAGACCGGCGACTGGGCTATTCTGGAAGAGTCCGTCGCCTTTGACAACGACGAGAGCAAGGCACAGCCCCTGATGGAACATCTGCGCCGCTGCTTCAACTTCACCCGCACCCACCTCGGCCCCCACGGCCTGCCCCTCATCGGCCGTGCCGACTGGAACGACTGCCTGAACCTGAACTGCTTCTCGGAGCATCCGGGCGAGAGCTTCCAGATCACCGGACCCAGCGAAGGCCCCGTTGCCGAGAGCGTGTTCATCGCCGGGATGTTCGTCAAATACGGCAATGAGTATGCCGACCTGTGTGCGCACCTCGGCCTTGCAGATGAGGCCGCCGACGCCCGCGCCGCCATCGCACAGGTGGAACAGGCTGCCCTGACCGCCGGCTGGGATGGCACCTGGTTCCGCCGTGCCTACGATGCTTTCGGCCAGCCGATCGGCAGCAAGGAGTGCGATGAAGGCCAGATCTTCATCGAGCCGCAGGGCATGTGCGTCATGGCCGGTATCGGCACAGAGACCGGCCAGGCAGCGCAGGCCTTGAAGAGCGTGGAAGAGCGTCTGGACACGAAATACGGCGTTGTCCTGCTTCAGCCCGCCTACACGACCTACCGGCTCAACCTGGGCGAGATCTCCAGCTATCCGCCGGGATACAAGGAGAACGCCGGTATCTTCTGCCACAA